>JAKISF010000002.1 GCA_021648725.1 Bacteroidales bacterium
CATCTTGCCGACAAAGATAATAAGTTAATTTATTGTAGCAAAATTATTTATATATTTTTTAGATTTTATTTTCTTGCCCACACTTTTGTCTCAAAACCTGAGCCTTTGCCTATAAACAAAGGGGTAGACAGGTTTTAGGCTGATGAACTTCCGTTAAAAAAAGACGAAAATAAAAAAAGAGGCTCAATATTTCTGTGCCTCTTTTTTATTTCTGTCAAAAAGCTATTAAAAGTTATATAAAATAAATATCACATAAGTATTATTGAATACTGTCGTTTAAACTTTCACGCCTTTCAAGCTCTTCATAGTATTTATCATCTCGTTCTAAAGAATTGTCGTGTTTGAAAATTTTATTTTTAAATAGCTTTGTTCCGTGTTTTTTCGGTCTTCTGAAATCAATATTATAAGACATACCCGCAATAGGCATTATTAAAAACCGGTTTCTTCCGGGCATTGTTGAAAACCCTAATTTTATTCCTGCAAAGCCGCTTAAATGTTTTCCTGAATATCCCATAATTCCAAATTTGCTTTCTATTGCCCAACTGTTAATAAATCCGTGAGAATAAAAATCTAAATCTGCAAAGTAATTAAACATTGTGTTGAGATGTCCGTCAATATCTGCCCCGACATACCAAACAAAACCGGGGTAAAAAACTATAGTTTCTCTGTATAAAACAGATTGATAAATTAGGGGCTGCTCATAATCGCTGAATTTAAAGGCATATTTAAAACCTAAACGAGCAGTTATAAGTTTATCGCCTGCTGTGCAATGATTAGGCTCGTTTAAAAAATGACTTAAAATTATTTCGTTTTGTATTGCTAAAGATTGCGGATTGGCTGCACCTTGCGGAACTGCTTCCGAAAAACGAAAAGGTAAACGATTATTTATATTTAAAGCAATTCGAGGATAATATATTCCGTGCCGAGATGAAAACAAAAATCGCTGCTTGAAAAGTTCAAATTTTACCCATCTTCTTTTATAAAAAATATGAGGTAAAACAAAAACACCAACCGGATGTGCCGAAATCTCATCTTTTTTCGTCAATCCGAATTTTGCAGGCCTGAAAATGCTTAGCTCTAAATTCTTTTGAGTAACAGTAAAAGCTGTACCGTCAGTCCATAAAGGATTTTGCCCTTTAAGTTCGGGGATGCCGGAAAGCAAGAATAATAAATATAGAATAAAGTGTGTTTTTTTCATCAACTATTAAAACTATACGACAAAATTATCATTTTGGTTCAAATTCCGTAAGAAATATTTTGCAAATTTCTTTTAGTGCATCTTCAACCGGTTTAAAGTTATAATTAATTGCTTGTTTTATCTTTTCATTTGAACAGGTGTGAATTTGTTGAGCCGATTTTAGTGTATGCTTTGTAAGTCTTGGTTCTTTACCTGTTAATTGATATCTTATATTATCAAATATTTTTAAAGAATGCAACATAAAATTTGTTGAATAAATATGCGGTCTTTTTTTATTTAAATTATCTGCAATAATATTAAAAACTGTTCTGAAAGGAAGGTTTTCAGCATTTAAAATAAACCTTTCTCCCGAAATATCACTTTCGGTAAGTTTAACCATAATATTTACTACGTCTTTTACATAAATAAAACCGTTTTCTCCTTTTGTATAATATTTAAGACCGTCCCAAATTGTTTTTATTAACCTCGGGCTTCCGTGTTTCCAATTTCCTGCTCCGAGAATAATCGAAGGGTTAACAATTACAACATTTAAGCCTTCGGCATAAGCTCTCCAAACTTCTTTTTCTGAACGAAACTTACTTATTGCATAGCCGGAAACATTTTTGTAGTTTGTTTTTTCTGTTTCTTCGGTTAGGGCTTCGCCTTCTCGAGCATCTCCGAGTGCGGCAACTGAACTTACATGGCAAAGTTTTTTAACATTATTAATTAATGCCGAATTAACAACATTTGCAGTTCCCTGAACATTATTATGAATCATTAAATCTCTTTCGGAAGGTTTAAACGAAACCATTGCTGCAGAATGATACACTATATCAACAGCTTTCATTGCATTATTAACCGAATTATAATCTGTTAAATCGCCTTCCGTCCAGTTAATTTTTGAAAATAATTCATTGCCTTTACCGCTGTTATTAATAAAAACCTTCTTTGTAATTTCAAGATTGCTGTTTTTTCTGTGTAATGCTTTTACATTATATCCCGTTTCTATCAGTTTTAAAAGTAAATATGCTCCGGTCATTCCGGTTCCTCCGGTAACTAAAACTTTCATATTTTATTTGTTTTTATATTTATTTGAAAATAGTTAATGCCTCTTGCAACCTTAATTCTAAAAGAACGTCTTTATTAGTAAATTAAGTATTTATTTTTATACCTGAAAAATATTTTTACAAATTTCTTTTTTTCAAATAAAATTGTTGAACTTTGCATACTCAAATAAATATATATGTTTGAATCGATATCGATACAATATATTATAGCCGGGGCTTTTATTGCTTCATTAATAATAAGTTTAGTTTCAATACCTTCAATAATTAAGGTGGCTCGATTAAAAAACTTATTTGATGAACCCGATGACAGAACCGTTCATAGTTTCAGCATTCCTACCCTCGGAGGTTTGGCTGTATTTTCGGGCTTTGCTGTTTCAGTTTTATTTTTTTGTGATATTCTTTTAATTCCGGAACTAAAATTTATCATTGCTGGAACCGTAATATTGTTTTTTATCGGAATTAAGGATGACATTCTTGTGATTGCTCCTTTAACGAAACTGTTGGGGCAGATAGTCGTCACATTTATTATAGTGTTTTTTTCTGACTTAGAGTTAACAAACTTACACGGTTTTTTCGGCATAGCTGAAATCCCGAGGTATTTTGGTATTCCGTTAACAATTTTTGTATTTCTTGTTATAATTAACGGATTTAATCTTATTGACGGAATTGACGGCTTGTCGGCAAGTATAGGAGTTGTTTCGGCAGGTGCTCTCGGCATTTGGTTCTTTTTAGTAGGAGAATATCAATATGTAATAATAGCAGCATCAATTATAGGTGCATTATTTGGCTTTTTAAGATATAATGTTTTTTCAAAAAATAATAAAATTTTTATGGGAGATACCGGTTCTCTTATTTTAGGCTTAATAATTTCGGTTCTTATTATCAAATTTAATGAGGTGAATATTAAACACGATTTTGATTATGCAAAATACGGAGCTCCTGCAATTTCAATAGCAATATTAACAGTTCCGCTATTCGATACATTAAGAGTTATGTTTATTCGTTTTTTTCAGAGAAAACCGTTATTTAAACCGGACAAACAACATATTCATCATGTTTTTATTCGATTAGGACTTTCACATAAACAAGCAGTTTTAATTATTGTTGTTATTAATATGTTATTTATTGTTGCTGCAATGTATTTGCATAACAAAATGGGAATAAGAAGGTTAATACTTTTATTTTTATTGGCTGCAATGGTCGTTTTTTACATTCCTGTTCTTATTAATAAGAAAAAATAAAAATAGTATTGCAAGAAAAATAAAATAAATGCGAAAAAATAATTCCTTCATTTATATCTTTTTATTATTTCTGTTTCCTTCATATATTTTTAGTCAAAACATTCGAACGAATCATGAAATAAATATTCTGAACGAACAATCTGTTTCTTCTGACTCAAGTTTTCATTTTACGATAAAACCCTATTCTCAAAAAGATTTTTCAAAGTTTAAAGCCGAAAGCAATATATCGGTTAGTTCAAAATTGCTTGATAATTTGTTAAATAAGGATTTGTTTAATGTTGAAAAAGATAATGTCTCTGTCAGAGTAAATCCCTTGATTCATTCGCAAACAACTTACGAAAATATCGTATCTTCTTTATTTTTTAATTATAAAACAGGGCTCAGTATTAATTCAAAATTTAAAGATAAATTATTTTTCACTTCTGATATTTTTTATTCAAAAGTTCAATTTCCGGTATTTCAAAAAAACTTTGTCGATTCTTTCGGAATTATTCCTCATTACGGACATTTTATTTCAAATAATGAAAATAATTATACATTTTTTTCATTTAACGGAGAGCTCAGCTACAATCCCACAAAAAACATTTCATTGTACATCGGAAACGGCAAGCATTTTTTAGGAAACGGTTATCGTTCACTATTTCTTTCAGACAACAGCAATTCATATCCTTATTTTAAAACAACAGTAGATATTTGGCGAATAAAATATTTTTGGATGATTGCAAAACTCAGCGACTTTGAGCTGTACAACTCGGAACAAAACTTTAATTTGTATAATAAAGCCGCATTTATACATTATTTCAGCTTAAACATTACAAAAAGAATAAATTTTAACTTTTTTGAAGCAATTATTTCTAACCCTTATGACATTAACAGAAATAAAACCGGTTACGAAGCGGCATATTTTAATCCGGTAATTTTTTACCGACCGATTGAATTTTATGCGGGAACATCTGATAATTCTTTAATGGGAATAGGTTTAAATTTGCGGTTGTTTAATTCTTTACATTTATATTCTCAATTTATTTTGGACGATTTGATAATTTCAAGATTAAATGACGGCTCCGGTTGGTGGGGAAATAAATTCGGAATTCAAACAGGCATGAAAGCATATAACTTTTTAAACGTGACCGGATTGTTTTTCAGAGGAGAAATTAATTTAATAAGACCCTACACTTATTCTCACGGTGTTGCCGTTTCCGAAAATGCATTAGCAAATTTAAACTATGGCAATTATCATCAAAATCTTGCACATCCTGCAGGGGCAAATTTTATCGAAGCAATTTCTGTAATCAGATATAACATAGGTCGGTTCTCGGCAAATGCAAAAATTATTTTAGCAAAAAAAGGGAGTGATACCGATACGATAAGTTATGGGAGTAATATCTATAAAGATTATAATTTAAGACCGAGTGATTTAGGAATAACATTTTTACAAGGGGAAATTACAAACCTTACATTTATTGATTTTCATGTTTCTTATCTGATAAATCCGAACTATAATTTAAGACTTGAATTGGGCATTTTTCACAGAAAAGAAGCAAATGATTTTACAGAAAATAAGAATACTGTTTTTTATTTCGGATTCTCCTCAAAACTATTTAATGAACATGCAGATTATTAGACTTATATGCTAAAAAGCCAATTATCTGAAATCAATATAATTATTGATACTTTTTACAACAAATATAAATCCTTGTATTTGTTTTTTGATTATCAGAATAAAAAAATATATTTGCGTGATTTTTTAACAATAATTAACATTATATATTAATTAACAAAAACCTTAAAAATACAAATGGAAAATATTGTATATGCATTAATCGGCACAGGGGTCATCGGAATTTTGTTTACAATTTGGAAGTCTGCTTGGATAAATAAAAAAGATGCCGGCACCGAAAAGATGCAAAAGATTGCAAAACATATTGCTGACGGAGCAATGGCATTTTTAAAAGCGGAATATAAAATTCTCGCAGTATTTGTTGCTGCTGTTGCAATTTTATTATATTTTAAAGGGGAGTCCGAAGATGCTTCAAACGGCTTTATTGCAGTTTCTTTTATTACCGGTGCTGTATTATCAGCATTGGCAGGTTATTTAGGAATGCGAATTGCCGTAAAATCGAATGTGAGAACAACCAATGCCGCAAGAACTTCAATTAACGATGCTTTAAGAGTTGCTTTTAACGGAGGTTCTGTTATGGGTTTGGGTGTTGTTTCCCTGGGAATCTTGGGGCTTAGTATCCTATTTGTTGTGTATAATATGGTGGGTTTTGACGGCGGAACAACAGAAGTTCTGAATGTTATCTCAGGGTTTTCTCTCGGTGCTTCGTCAATCGCTCTTTTTGCTCGTGTGGGCGGAGGGATATATACAAAAGCAGCTGACGTAGGTGCAGATTTAGTGGGTAAAGTCGAAAGCGGTATTCCGGAAGACCATCCTTTAAATCCTGCAACAATTGCTGATAATGTTGGTGATAATGTTGGCGATGTTGCAGGAATGGGTGCCGACCTTTTTGAATCTTTTGTAGGTTCAATTATTGCAACAATGGTGCTTGGAGCTGCATTTATCGACTTAGATTCATTCTCAAGTTTTAAGTTAGGACCGATATTATTACCTTTAACATTAGCCGGAGCAGGCATTATAATTTCTATAATAGGAACTTTTTTTGTTAAAGTTAAAGAGGGCGGAAATCCGCAAAAGGGTTTGAATGCGGGAGAGGCTGTTTCATCCGTATTAATGATTATTGCTTCCTTCTTTATAATTAAGGGAAT
The DNA here is from genome assembly GCA_021648725.1 of Bacteroidales bacterium. Classification (NCBI taxonomy): domain Bacteria; kingdom Pseudomonadati; phylum Bacteroidota; class Bacteroidia; order Bacteroidales; species Bacteroidales bacterium. The sequence continues at coordinate 6,255 of JAKISF010000002.1, forward strand.
GTTACCCGATGAATGGGTTGTTGACGGAAAAACATTCTCTTCACTAAATGTGTTTTTAGCAACAATTTTTGGTTTAGCGGCAGGGTATGCAATAGGAAAAATTACGGAATACTATACAGGAACCGGAACAAAACCGGTTAGATCAATTATTGAAAATTCAAGAACCGGTGCCGCAACAAATATTATCGGCGGACTGGAAGTAGGAATGAAATCTACCGCATTTCCGATAATAGTAATTGCACTTGCCATTATAGGGTCATATTATTTTGCCGGTTTATACGGTATTGCAATTGCTGCCGTAGGAATGCTCGCTAATACAGGAATTCAACTGGCAATAGATGCTTACGGACCGATTGCCGATAATGCCGGAGGAATTGCACAAATGGCAGAATTAGAACCGGAAGTACGAGAACGAACTGATAAATTAGATGCCGTAGGTAACACAACTGCAGCAATCGGAAAAGGTTTTGCAATAGGTTCGGCAGCTTTAACTGCTTTAGCTTTATTTGCCGCTTTTATGCAACAAGCAAATGTTGATGTAATTGACTTGGCAGACCCTTATAATATTGCCGGATTATTTTTCGGAGCAATGTTACCATTTTTATTTTCTGCATTAGCACTGGGGGCTGTAGGCAGAGCTGCAAGTAAAATGATTGATGAGGTAAGAAGGCAATTTAAAGATATTCCTGTTCTTAAAGAAGCTCTTTTGATTATAAAAAAATATGACGGGGATACTAAAAATGCTTCCGAGGGTGAAAAGAAAATATTAAAAGACGCCGAGGGTGCAGCAGAATATGAAAAATGTGTTGAGATTTCTACAAAATCATCTCTTAAAGAGATGGTTATGCCGGGAGTTTTAGCATTAGCTGTTCCCACACTAATCGGGTTTTTAGCCGGTGCAACTGTTTTAGGCGGTGTGTTAGCCGGGGTTACTGCAACAGGCGTAATTATGGCAATTTTCCAGTCTAACGCAGGCGGAGCATGGGATAATGCAAAAAAAATGGTTGAGGAAGGTGTTAAATGCCATGACGGAACAGAATATGCAAAAGGCTCTGAAATGCACAAAGCAACCGTTGTAGGTGATACTGTAGGCGATCCGCTTAAAGATACATCCGGACCGTCATTAAACATCCTTGTTAAATTAATGTCGATTGTTGCCTTAGTTATTGCTCCGAGTATTGCTGTTGATATTGATGCAAAGAAAATTGATGAAGATAAAACCTCAAATGTAATTAATATTGAAGATGATGCTGTTAAAAGCAACACTCCTGAAAAAATTGCTTATTTTAATGACTTCAAATAATCGTTTTTTTGAAATATTATAAAAAGAAGGGGTTCAAAATTTTTGAACCTCTCCTTTTTTGCTTTTCGTAATTTATTATATCAAACTCAAATTACTGTGTTGTTTTTTTCGTTTTATTGTGTCATGCCTTTTATATGTCCGACAAAGCTTTGTTTATACTAATGATAGTGTGCTGTAATTTGTTTTGAAATTGTCTTTTTTATAGTGCAAAACACAGTTATTCAAATCCATATAATTCACACAATTCGTTATATCTTAATTTACAAAGACTTTTATTGAGAATCAATTCTAATGTTTATATAATTTCAATTTAAAAAAATCCGCTCGTATAAAACGAACTGATTTTCTGTCTTTTTTAATATAAGTCGCTGTGGCACTCAGAGCATGCTGCTTCTTTCCATGCCTCATCAATATTTATCGGGTGCTTAAATTCCAAGGAATTGTTTACGTCTGTTGATCGAAATAATGTATCTACTCCTTGCGAAAGTATTGTATGACAAAGGTTACAGTCATTTCTTATTTTTTTACCCTCGTCACTTACATGAATTCCTGAATGGCATCTGAAACAACCTTTTGTTTCTTGATGTCCGATGTGATTAACGTACGATTTATGATAAACTTTCATTTCAGGAAAACTGTTTGTACTGAATTCATCTTGGATTCCTGCAATTGCTTTTTCTATCAGCTCTTTTTTATTTTTATATATTTCAGGATGTACCTCTTTATAAAAATTTGTGATACTGTCATTAATAAAACTAAAGGTTGAATCATTAGTGCTAAATTGCACTTTTAAAACCTGTAATGCTATTTGTTTAATAAATTGCAAATCTTTCGGAATCTTCCCCTTATTTAAACCGTCATCAAGATAATCCGTAGGAGAATTAAATAAGTGAGAGGGTCTGTTATGGCAATCCATACAATCCATGGTTCTGGAATCAAGACTTAAAACTTCTTCATCTGCTAAAGGTTCATATTCATCTTTATATATTGTCACTTCACCTGTTTCAAGGTTTGTATATTTTACCCAAGGAATTGTATCTCTTTGGTTTGATCTTGCAATATACTCAATTTTAACATTAGGGTTTATGTGCCAATGTATTCCTTCACTATGTCCGTCAGTACTGATTGATGCCGCAGTTTTCATCTTCAATGTTACATTACATTCGGTATTAAATGTATCTGCCAAAAAACTTCTGATATTAACCAGTCTGTTTGAATAGAACTTATTCGGCCAATGGCATTTTTCGCAAGTTTCTCTTGCAGGTCTTAAATTATGAATCGGTGTGGGAATCGGTTTCGGGTATTTTTTAAAAATAACAGAATATACTTGGTACATTCCTGACAGTTTCGATTTAACATACCAATCTGCTCCTTCTCCTACATGACACTCAACACATTTTACATGTGCATGAGACGATTGTTGGTAGGCAGTATATTCCGGACTCATAACCGAATGACAAAGAGTTCCGCAAAATTCATTTGATTCTGTATAGTGAAACGCTTTATAGCTGCCGATAGCACTTGCAAATAAAATTACGAATGTTCCGATTACAAAAATAATCATTGCATTTCTTGTTGTTCTGTTATTTAAGTCAATAACTTTCCATTTGTTTTCTGTTTTGTTGGTTCTTCTTTCTCGTCTTTTCTTCAAATACATACCCAACGGTATCATAAATAGTCCGACTATCATTATCATCGGTAAAACAATGTAAATAATCAAACCGATATATCCGCCGCTTTCCATAAAGTATGTACTGACAATAAATAGAAACAAAATCAAGACAAAACAAAATGCGGCAATCAAACTGCCAAAAAAAGACATTGTGTTGTAATAGGAATTAGGTAATTTCATGCGTTAAATATTTAAAAGTTAATAAAAATGCTTATTTTATCCGAATAACAGAGAGTAAATAATTAAAACTACAAGCACGGTTCCTGTTGCCAAGAATAAAAATCCGAAAGTTTTAATTACTCTCATCCGTAATTTTGAAAATTCTCTTTTAGTAACTAACTTATCAAGTTTCCCTTCTTTTTCTAATTCTTCATATTCTCTCGGTCTGTCTTCCTTATATTCTTCTGCCGGAACATGCCCGGTAAATATAACTGTATCCATAGGGAATGATTCAGGACGCAAATGTGTATTAAAAAAATGAATTGTGAAAATAAATCCTACTGCAAGTAAAGCTTCATCACTATGAATAATTTGTGCAACATTAATAAATTTACCCGGCAACAACTTTGAAAAGAATTCGGGAAACCATAACATCAACCCCGAAAACCCGATAACAGCGATACCCCAAAATACTGCCATATAATCAAATTTCTCCCAGTATGTCCATCTTCCGTATTTTGGTCTCGGTCCTTTACCGAAAAACCACTTAATTGATGCTGCAAAATCTTTAACATCTTGTTTATTAAACATCAATGAATTTTTTCCGAACACAAAGTTTTTTATACTTTTTTTACGCGAAATTTTTTGTTTAATCATTGAATACAAATGAAACCCAAAATATCCAAAAGTTAAAAATGCACCAAATCTGTGTATATTTCCGGCACCTTCAACTCCTCCGAAGTATTTAATTAAAAATTTTGCCCACTGCATATCAGAAAACTTTAACATCATACCCGTTAAAGCCAACAGAATAAAACTGACAATAACAAAAATATGAGTAATGCTTTGAGCTCTTGTAAAGCGTCTGAAATATTTCACTTCACCGCTCGGATGTTGAGGGTGTAATTTTTTCTTGCGTCTTCTTTCTTTTAAAGACCTTGGTAACCAAAGTAATGTGTGAAGACCGAAAAATCCGAAAACACTTATAAGCAAAAATGTCATCGCCCAATAAGTATAATATAATAACGGAAACTTTTCTCGGTTGTAATGTGTTGCATGTGTTAAATATCCGACAAATTTTTCATTTGCATCTTCGTGACATTTTTGGCATGTTCTTACAATATTATTTTCCCCGACACTTGATTCCGGATTATCCATACTCAATATTAAGTGGGCATTATGACAATCAGAACACTTAGCTGACTTTTCATATCCCAATTGATATGATTGTCCGTGATATGTATCTAAGTATGTTTCAGCTAACTCTTCATGACAAGAGCCGCATTGGTGCATAACTTCCGTCATGAACTGATCTTTCCCGACATTTCTTATAACATGAGCAGAATGGCAATCTACACAAGTCGGAAATCTGTTTTCCCCTTCCCGGTTAATTGCATGATCACTTCTTATATATTTATCATAAATTCCTTTGTGGCATTTTGCACAAGTGGCAGGAACATTTTTCGGATTAACCGAAGAGCGTTCATCGGATGCACGAAGCATATAATGAGAAGAGTGACAATCTGTACAAACTGCACTTACCAAAAGTCCCTTTTCGGTAACCCCTCTTCCGTGAACACTTAACGAATAATCACTATAAGCTTCAACCTCGTTAAGATGAACATCTTTATCTGCTTTACCGTCTTTTTTGTGGCAATCTCCGCATAAAGTCGGTATTGATGTTCTGAATATAGGCGAAGTATCATCATTTTTTCCCAATATTTTATGACTGCCGTGACAATCAGTGCAATAAGGGGCATTTTCGTGTTTATTAAAATATGCCTGACCGTGTCCGCCGTCAAAATACAGATTAGATGCTTCGACATGACAACTTGAACAATCTATTTTGCCGACCGTTTCGCAGGGTCTGTCAAGATCCGGAGATACATCTGAGTGGCATTTTACACAAGTAATGTTTTTATGCACTGAATACCTAACATCATCAATATCAACCTTTAACGATATTGTGTCTCCGTTTTCAATTTTGTGTATATCATCATTAGCATGGCATTTTAAACAAGACTGAACAGACATTGTTTCAACAATATTTTCAATTTTCACTTTGTGAGGCAAATGACAATCTGAACATGAAGGTATTTTACCCGGCTCTTCTTCCCACAACTTTTGATTAATTATTTTTTTATGAACATCTTCAATTCTTGCGTGACACTTCATACATGTTTTTGCAATGTTTTTTGATGAAATCGATGAAAAAGGATCTGTATGGGGTAATACCTGGTGGTTTCCATGGCAATCATTACAGGTTGCCGACACTATTAATCCGCTCTTAAACAAACCTTTACCGTGAATGTCCTGGCTGTAATTTTCAAGAATATTATGTTCGGTAATGTTATAAATTCTTGCAACCGGAGCATTTTCTCTGTGACACTTTCCGCACAATAAAGGAATATTCATTTTATATGTTCGGGATTTTGGATTTTTTTTATATAAAATATCATGTTTCCCGTGACATTCTTTACAATTTGGAGCATACATTTCGCCTCTTTTATAGGCTTGCCCGTGTAAGCCTGAATCAAAGTTGCGCATTGCTGATTTATGACAATCTCCGCAATTTACTTTCTTCAAGCGTTCGGGATGAGGAAAATCAACAGCTGCATCTTTATGACATGACACACATTTAACTTTTTTATGTACAGATCTAAGCAGTGTCTTGTCATTTACATACAGAGAAACTGTTCTTCCTTGCTTTATTGTCGTTAAACCTTTATCTTCATGGCACATCATACAATCTTCATTAGATTGAGCCGATAAGTAAAAAGTAAATAACAAACTTACTATTGTAAGTACAATTTTTTTAAGATGCTGCATAGAATTCTATTTAAATAATTAATAATTTATTTTTGTTTGTTTTCTTCAATGTATATTCTTAAATCTTCATCGTTATCTATTTCTGTTTTAATAAATTCATCGGTATTTGCTCCTGATTTTTCAACAGCTTTTATAAATAAGTTTCCGAAATGACTCAGTTGCTTTTCTGTTCTTTTTCCCTCTTTTAGTTCTACCCATTCAAGCATAACCTTTTTATATTTTAATTTGTGTTCATCTTTAAAATGGATGATGGTCATTTTTCCGTCAACACATGTAAAGCTCATAGGATATTCTTGCGGTCTGAACATTACAAAGAACCAATGCCAAACAATAATTGCCAGTGTTGCCAAAATTGCTTCATAAAAGTGAACAATTTCGCTTACCTTAATAACCCAAAGCGGTGCCCAGTCGCCTATTACAGTAGGAAACCATAAAATAAATCCGGTTACAGCCATTACAATAGTTCCCCAAATCAATGCCCAATATTCTGCTTTTTCAATATAATTATAGTTGTCAAATTCGGGGTGTTTTTTTCTTAGGTGTAAGTGGTATGAAATATTTTGTATTGCGTGTTTAATGTCAGAAACTTTAAGCAGCATGCCTCTTAAAACATCTCTGCCCCTCGCTGTTATTCCTAAATATACAACATGCCATATTGAAAGACCTATCATAACTAATGCAGATATTCTGTGTGTCCATTGTCTTGCAACTTCATTTAAACCAAAATAGCTTAAGCCTTCTGCCCACCAACTATCGGGGTATTTTAGTTGAAACCCCGTAATTGCAAGAATACTGAATGAAAGAAGTAAAATTATATGTTGTATCAGTTCATTGCGTGTAAATCTCGGTATTCTTATTGCTTTATTAATTTCTTTTCTTTTCTCACGAAGGTCATATATAAATATAATCAAATTATGAACAGCCATTCCTCCGATAACAATGATAATTAACCAAAAATATATGGTTTCAACTATATCTTCAATAAATTTAGCAGAACTGTCTTCTTCGCTTGAGTGTGAATAACTTTTAGAAAATACATCAGAAGCTCCTTCGTGACATTTCCTGCAGGTTTCAACAACATTTCCTTCATGTATAGTTGATTCTTCATGGTATTTAGGTAAAATTTTATGAACTCCGTGACAATCTATACACATTGCCGCATCATCATCTCCTCGCATTGTTGCCAATCCGTGGTAGCTGTCTTGATAGTTTGCAGCACTTTCTTCGTCTATTCCGAAGCGTTCTGACAGTAGGAGGTTTTGATGACACTCTAAGCAAGTTTGTTCTTGCAGTTTTTTTATCTCCTCCTTTTTATGAAGGTTATTTATTTCTTTAATGCAATGCTCACTATGGCAATCATTACACGTGGGGGATTCTCCGACTCCTTTTTTTACCGACATCCAATGAATAGATTGTTCGTATTCTTTTTGTATTTCTTCGTGACATTTTCCGCATGATTTTGATACGCCGATACTTGAAATAGTTGAACCCGGTTGAATCCTGTTTTTAATATTATGAACACCGTGACATGAAGTACAACCGGCGGCATCCATTCGCCCCATTTCTACGAGTTTGGCATGAACAGAAGTTGAATATAATTTTGCAGGGTGTTTAACTGATGAATGATGTTTTTCGGAGAAAGAATCGTCATCATGGCATTCTCCGCAAGTTTTTATCAGATTTCTTGAGCTTACCTTACTGTTTTCGGAAGCTACCTTTGTTATTTCGTGGGAACCGTGACAATTCCAACAATTTGCAGCCTCAAACATTCCTTCTTTAATAGATATTCCGTGAATGCTTTCTTTGTGTTCTGATGCAATTGACCCGTGACAAAGATAGCAGTCGGCACTAGGGCGTTCATTGTCTGTTTCGTGTCCTTTTAAATTGTTGACAACATGACCATGGCAATTTGCACATTCCAGATTAGCATGAACAGATTTTTCAAGCATTAACTTATAGTCTGTTTCATTATGGCATTCAACACAGCCTTTATTTATGCCGCTTGAAATATGGTATGCAGAAGATAAAACTTTTGTTTCGTGGCATTTTCCGCAAAATTGCTTTGATTTATTCTTTACATTAGCCGGTTTCTTTACATTATGAGTATTATGGCAATCTTTACAAGTGGGCGGGTTTTTACAAGTTTTTTTCATAAGTGTATTATGAATGTCGTTGTTAACTTGTTCAGAATAGTCGGTATGACAGCTTCCGCAACTTACTTTTTTTAATTTTTCCGAATGAGGAAACTCACTGCCTGCCGCATCCTTATGGCAAGAAACACATTCTACTTTACTGTGTGCAGATTTCTGCAATAAAGCTTTATTTACATACATTGATACAGTTTTTCCGTATCTTTCTGCAGTTAAATCTTTATCCTCATGACACATCAAACAATCATCATTTGATTGTGCAAGGATAATTACCGAGTAGTAGAAAAAACAGATTGTTACTGCAATTAATTTTTTGAAGTTTAACATTTTATATAATTTTAGAGTTCAATATAATATATGCTACTTTCTTATAAGCTCGAATTCTGCCCTTCTGTTTTCTGCTCTTCCGTCTTCGGTTTCATTTGTGTTTACAGGGTTTGACTCTCCGTATGCTTTTATTTTTATTCTTTTAGGTAATATTCCTTTTGCTGTTAATATTTTTTTTACCGCCGTTGCTCGTTTTTTGGAAAGTTCGATATTATAATCAGTACTTCCCACGCTGTCAGTATATCCGTTTATTTGAATAGTTACGGCAGGGTATTTATTCATAAAATCTGTTAATTTATCTATCTCATTGTTTATGTTTTTTTCAAATTCTGTTTTTCCGAACTTAAAGAATACCTTTAACGGTAACATTCTGTTAAATGCTTCAACTTCTGAAATTATGGTTTCTTCGAGATTGTTTGTATTTGATACTTCTGCGGAATCTTTGGTAATGTTTAAAGTTGTTGAATCGATTTGGGTTATATTATCATTTGTTAACGTATCTTTTTTAATTTCTACATTATCAACAATAACAGAATCTTTAATGGTAACTGTAATTGTTGTATCATTTTTGACTATATTATCGCTTTTATGTGTTATTGTATCTTTTTCGGTTGTAATTGAGTCAATTTCAGTTATATTTTCAATAGTACTTATTGCAACGGTATCTTTTTTAATTTCTACATTATCAACAATAACAGAATCTTTAATGATAACTGCAACTGTTGTGTCATTTTTAACGGAACTGTTTTCTATATTTTCAACAACATTTATCGTGTCAGCAACATTGTTAATATGATTTGTAACAGAATCCGTAACATTGATACTGTCATTTTCAGGAATTTTTACTCGTGTGTATTTTTTTTCTGTGTGGCATCCTGTTCTGCATGATGCACCGTTTTCTTTTAGAATGAAATTCATGGGCATATTCCACGTTCCGAAATTAACTCTCTTTTTTATCAGAAACTTATTTTTTGAGGCATGCACATCGTGGCAAATGTTACAAGTTCTTCCTTTGTCGCCGTTTATATGAGTAAAGTGTAGATTTTGCTCACCGTTTCGAAAGTTTGTTGCCGTGCTTGAAAATTCTTTTTCCAACAAATCGGTATCATGGCAATTAAAACAAAGTTCAAATGATTCGACACTTGCTTTTGTATATTCACCTTCCGGAAAAGCACCGTTCAATAAAGCCGTATTATTCGAAGCATGGGGGTTATGGCAAACAGCACATCCGTCTTCAATCGGAGCATGTTTATATTTAGCATTATTGAGTTTTTCTTTAATGTTTTCAATTTGTTTTGTTTCTGTGTCTATTTTTTTATTATGGCAATTTAAACATAAAACATCCTGTTCTTCTTTTAAAATTTTATTATGAGAAGATGAATGCGGAGAATGGCATTTTTGACACTCAATCTTACTTCCCGACACTTTGTGTATGTTTTTTGATTCGTTTATTTGCGAACTTATATCATCATGACAAGTAAAGCATAATTCCGGAGTTGAAGAATTCAGCAAAAATGATTCTTTTGAACTGTGAGGATTGTGACAGTTTGAGCAGTCATCGTCAAACGGTGCATGTAGAAATTCTGCTTGTTTTTCGGCTTCGATATTATCGTGACAAGTTGCACATATTTTAGATTTGTCTTCAACTAAAAGAAAAGAATTATCTGATTGGTGAGCATCGTGGCATGACAAGCATCCGTCTAATTCAATCGGTGCATGAATGTTTGTATTCTCGCTTAAATCAATATCATGGCATTCTAAACAAAGTTTTGAACTCTCGGATTCTGCTAACATATACTTGTATTCTGCTCCGTGCGGTGAGTGACAAGAGACACATTCACCTCCCTCAACGGGTGTATGTATGTTTTTTTTGTCATTTTTTTGTTCGTGACACATGTAACATAAATCCGGCATTTTTTCTGCCAGGATAAAGCCTTTTTCTTTTACCCTGGGATGTTTATTCCCTGTACTTTGATGACAGGTTTCACAATCGTCTGTAGCCGGTGCATGTAAAACTTTATGATTAATAATATCATTGTGGCAAAATGAACATTCTCTTTCATTTACGGAATTATATGAATAACCGGAATATGTATGTGTACTGCCTAATGATTTAATTTTTGATATTCTCGGTAAATAGCTTAGACTTACGGCTAAAATTGCAATCGGTATTACTATTATATATCTTTTCATCAGTACATTCTGTTTTCAAATTCTATATTATCGTCTATAAGATTTTTCAGCATGGCAACCCGGAAAACAAGAACCTCCGGCAGTTGTAACTTTATAGTTCATTTGCATTTCCCAAGATCCGAATTTGCTGACTTTTCGTATAAGGTGTTCATTCCCTGATGCGTGAACATCATGGCACAAACTACAGCTTCGTCCTTTTTTACCTTTAACATGAAGATAGTGCATGTTTGTTTCTCCGTTTCTGAAGTTCGTTGCATTTGTTGTTTTTTCTTTTTCAAGTAAATCTTGTTCGTGACATTCAAAGCATAAAGAAAAGTTTTCAACTTCGGCATTTTCATATTTTTTTCTCGGATATTTACCTATTAATAGTGATTCATATTCCGAGAAATGTGGTTTATGACAAGTTGCACAACCGTCAAACTCTATTGCTCCGTGAACAGACACGCCGGTTTTTATTTTTCTGTCTATGTTTTCTATTGTTCTTGTTTCAGTTTTTATTTTTTTATTATGACAGCCTAAGCACAGATTCTTTTTATCATTTTTTAGCATTGAACTATAAGATGATGCGTGAGGAGAGTGGCAGTTTATACAATTTTTTTGGTCTAAAGCAACAGAATGTGATGAAACAGACTTCTCAAAATTTTCTTTAAATCCGTCATGACAATTAAAGCAGATGTCAGGTGTTTTTTCCGACATTAAATAATTTTCGGAAGAGCTGTGTGGTTTATGGCAGTTACCACAATCATCGTCAAAAGGATAATGTATGTTTTCTAAGGAAGCTTCTTTTTTTTCATTTTCATGACAAGAAAAGCATAATTGCGGCTTAGTTTCTTTCAAAAAATAACTGTTATCTGATTGGTGAGGGTCGTGGCAATTTTGACAATCTCCACTTTTAACCGGGGCATGCATTTTGTCTGTTTCGGGTATTTTAAAATCATGACATCTCATGCAAGTTTCTTGATTCGGACTTTTTTTAATCATTGCCGGATTTGACGACCCGTGGGGAGAGTGGCACATCATACAATAACCGTCGGTAACAGGCGGATGAACATTTTTCTTTGTATTTTTCGGATCATGGCACATATAACAAAGATCGGGAATGCTTTCGGTTAAATAAAATTCATTGCCGACAGAATTAGGATGATCTCCTTCTTTTTTTTGATGGCAATTGTCACAAGCATCCTCTACTACAGGGTGTAGATATTCATATTTAAGTAAATCGCCGTGACAATCTGCACATGTTTTTTCTTGGTTGCTTTGTCCGAATGCACTTGATATATAAGAAAAACTTACAGTTATTAAAATCAAGCATATTAAATTTTTATTAAGCATCTTATTTCTAAAATTTTCGGATTAACCTAAAATAAACCCCGTTATAATTATTAATTTGTCCTAAGAAATCTCTGTTATATTTTTCCAAACCGAAAGTTAGGTACAACTGTCGAATTTTAGATGTTACTTCAAACCTTGCGGTTAATAAATCTAAATTAATTCCGTTTCCGACTTGTTTACGGTAACCTAAATTTAAACTTGCTTTTGTAAGGTCAAAAATTCGATAAGTGGCTTTTCCTGATATATCTGCGTAAATATGGTTAATTGAATCATAAACCAAATAATAATCGCGATAATTTGCATTTAATGATAGTATGACCCTGTCGTTTATAGTTTTATTGGCAGTTGCATAAAATCTTATCATTTCATACGGAATAATTGTGCTGTTATAATTGTCTTTTTCAACACCGGCGGTCACATAATTAATATCAAATCTAAATCCGTATTTATATTGCACATAATAGTTAAGGCTCAAAAGATCTGCATCTGTTAAATTAATGAAGTTTTGATTGTTTACTTTAAAATAGACTTCAAACATTCTTTTTAACACGCTAATACTTGCAGAAAATTTATTAAAATTAGCATCATAGCTGTATGTTTCAGGTTGATTAACTATGTAATCAACTAAAACTGCATCTCCGTTTGCTATTTGCCCGCCGGGAAATCTTTGAATTTCAATGTAATTGTTTCTTTCAATTATTGTATAATCCAAATCTTCCTGATAAATTATTGCTCCGTTTATATCTTTCACAACAATTGTTGCCCGGTTTATAAAGGGTCTGTCCAACAAAGTAATTTCTCCGTCAGTTAGTATGTGATTTTCGTTTATTATTTGAAGTGTAACCGGGTCGCTGTTGTTAATTCGCTTGTCTCGTCTATAATTGTAGGACAAATTTAAACGCCCTTTTAACGGAATTTTTTTCGTATAGTAAATGTTTCCTCCGAAATATTGATCGCTTTCATCAAAAACTGTATTGATTGTATTTCGATATTCATAAAATATACTTGTATTTAAACTTAAAAATAACTTATGCCCGAGAGAGCCGTTAATAATGTTCGTTCTGTTTTCATGGGGCTCTTGAAGCTCTTGGAGTTCTTGGGTTATTCTGTTAAAGTTATAGTTACTTTGAAATATAAATTGGTACGGCAGTTTTAAAAGTAAACTTTCATTTACGTTAAAACTATTAAAATTAATTGTTCCTTTTTGGTTATGTGCTGCAATTCTTGAGCGAAAACTATAGTTTTGTTTTTGGTCAAAATAGAAGTTATCGTTAAGAGTTATTTTATCGGAAAAAGTTTCTGATTGAAATATATTGTAGTTGTTAAATATAAATTTATCATGACTATATACTAAGTCATGTTTATCATTATTATAAAAAGTTTTTGATGCTCTTCCTGTAAAATTTAGTTGATTCATATCAGACATTCTGCCTATTTCTGTTTCTTCCTGATTCCATTTTGTGTGGTTATAACTGAAATTCAGCGGAACGACCTTATTTGCAAACCTTAAAACGGCTCCCCAATTTTTTCTGTTTGTTTTTATATTTGTCAGGTTTTCTCGGTTACTGTATGTTTGGCTAAAATCGGCATGAGTAAGTAATGATACGGGCTTCTGACTGAATATATTTGTTTTAATATTCAATCTTTTCATTGTTCTTGTTTCGGCTTGGTCGGGAATTACAATAAAATCTTCTTTAATAAAATCCGGGTTAAATTCGGCTTCAATGTCTAACTTCAATAAATTAGGATGCCAAAAATAACTCTTTGATCGAACAAGTGCTCCTACTGAAAAACGTGAGCTGTTTTGAGTTTCACTTAAATAGTTCCTTAAAATTTTTTGTGTTCTGTAATGTCCGAACGTGCTCAGTTCTCCGGAAAAAGAAGTCGGTACCCAAAAAGAAAATCTGTCAGAAGCAAAAAATGTTCTTTCTTGAGAAAATCCCCAACTTGTAATTAGAGTTAACAATATTATGATTACCGTTTTTTTCAAAATAACATTTTAATTAATTTAAAATATATCTATTATCCCCTCCGTGCGGATTATGACATTCCGTACAATCAAAATCTTCAATACCTTCGTGATTTTCATTTTTAAAAACTGAACTTTTATTATGACACTTTAAACACATTTCTTGACCGGTCAGCAATAATTTATACTCTTTTTCTGAACTGTGATTATCATGACACGAGTTGCAAAAGCCACTGTCGACAGGACCGTGCAAATGTTTATATGTGTCATTAAAATCATCATGACATTTGTAACATGTGCCTTCTTTTAAGAAAAATTTGTTTTCTTCACCATGTGGATTATGACATTCCGTGCAATTTGAATTATCAATCAGTGAGTGCACATCATTATATGCAAGTTGCTCGGAACTGTGGCAATAAAAACATAACTCCTCGTTTTCTCTTTTAACTAATTTATCAAATTTAGACTGATGGGGGTTATGGCACGATGTGCATTCACTTAAAGCAGGTCCGTGAACAACAGCATAGTTGTCTTCAAAGCTTTCATGACAAGAATAACATAAGCCGGGTTGTTTTTCTGTTGCCATACTGTTATCATGACAACTGTTACAGCTTTTTGTTTTGTATGGTTGATGGATGTTTATGGTCGGAATATTCTCTGCAATATCCAAGATTCCTGTACTGTCAATTTGAACAACAGAGTCAAGCCGGTTTGTTGTGTTATCATAATCCGGGTCAGGTACTCCGTCAAAAACAAACGATAATACCTTATAGGTTGTTTCTGTTGAACAAGCTGCTATTAACAATACAAATAAAAAGATTGAAAGCTTTATCTTATTTTTATATTTCGGCATATAACTTACGACTTTCTTTTACTGTTTACTCTTTTAATTCAACTCTTCCGTATATATTCAGCTTATAAGGACCATATTGATTAGTAACCAAAATTATATATTTCAGTTTAAACTTAGGGTCTGTAAATTTTTCAAAAAAATGTACATCTTCATAGTTAATATCAATTCCTGCCGGCATATACATATATCCTTTTCCGCTTTGTCCGCCGGCAGGATTACCGAAAAACATCAATACATGGTTGTCTTTATTGAATATCTGAGCATTTGCAAATGCTGCATCAATTACATATAAATTATCTTCATTATCAACAGCAATTCCTTTTGGTCTGGCAAATTGTCCGGGTTTTAAACCTTGTGCTCCAATTGTGCTTAAATAATTTCCTTCTTTTGAAAACTTTTTCACATTAAAAGAGCCGAAGTCACTTACAAAAACATTGTTGTTTGTTACAAAAACATTTCTTGGTTGGTAAAGGAATGCGTCATCTCCTTTTTTTGCATCAGGAAAAGAAAATAAAAATTTATAACTTGTATCATTTTGAAAAACATCAATTGTATGGTTTTTCATATTTGCAACCCAAATTTTATTGTCCGATACAAATACATCAAGAGGCTTGAAGCTTTCAGAAGCTCCGAAAGCGTTAACAAAATTTCCGTTTACATCAAAAACTACAATTTCTTTTCTTCCTGAATCAGCAACATACAAATAGCCTTTTTCGTCAACATGACAATTTACCGGAATAACCAACTTTCCGTTACCTTCCGGGAGAAAATAGTCAAATGTTTTTTTGTTTAGGTCAATAATTTCCAGCCCTTTAATACCAATATCGCAAACGTATATTTTCCCGAAACGAATATCTACGCCAAATGCGTTTTTTATTGTTTTCGATTCCTCTTTTCCTAAAACAAAACTTTTAAATTTTGATTGCCTTCCTTCAATGTCAAAAGAGTTTCCGATACTTGTTAAAAATTGAATTCGTGCTGTATCCGGTGCTGAGGGAAAAACTATTACTTTTTCCGGAATTGTTGTTGTCTGAAATATTTTACACGAACTGATAAGGACTAAAATAATACTTGCCGATAAAAATAAATTAAGCCGTATTTGTTTCATTATAAACAATTTTGAAAACAATTATTAGAGTACACAAAAATAAAGAAATATCATTAAAAATAAGATGTTATATAACAAGCAATATTTACTGAAGTCAATGAGGTTCTTTCCGTTTTAAAGATAAAAAGGCGATTTCAAACCGCCTTTTTACTGTAATAATTATGTTTTAATATTATTTATTGTGACAAGTTAAGCAAAGCTCACTACTGATATTTGTTTTAAGTAATAAACCGGGAATACCTGCATAATTATGAACATCATGGCATGATCCGCATTGAAGAGTTCCGCTGAACAGCATATCTGTAGTAATTGTTCCTCCTGCGGGTAATCCACTTAATTGTGTTGTCGGATCATAAAGTTCAGGATCTGTAAATGTACCGTCCCAAGCAAAAGATACGGGATGGTCATCACTTAAATCTGTTCCTACTAATGCAGTTCCTGTCATTGCATCTGCAGAAGTTCCGTAATCGTGATCATTAAGGTTTACAGTACCGTCATGGCAACTTAAACAATATAAAGAAACTCCTGAAGGTTGTCCGGGAACAGCTTCCATTGTATTGAAAGGACTTGTATAAATTGTAAATACTGCTGTTGACAATGTGTGACTCCAAAGAGGTCCGCTTGCTGCTTGCGAAGCATTGTGAGGTGTATGACAAGGTCCGCACATTTTGTTTGAAGCCATTGTATTCCAAGCATCATTTCCTAAGCCGGCTCCATCGTTAAAATCGTGAGCAGAGCCGGTTAATTGTCCGAAACTCATTAAACCGATTGTAACAAAGAATAATAAAATACTTAATTTTTTCATAACATTTAATTTTTATAAAGTTTAATTTAATTTGCAAAATTTTAATTTAGAAAAGACAAATTACAAGCCAAAAGAAAGTATTGTAAGTTTTTGTTCAGCATACGGCAATATTTTTCGAAAAACTTCAATATTTCATAGTTTGCAATTATTTATATTGTTTTTATTTGACACCTCCTAATTGCCCTGTAGCTCTGTGATTATGCCCCAAAGGTGAGATTTGGCAACTTATCTTTGCAGAAAGGTATATTGTGTAATATCAAATAGACTACTGCTATATAACACAAACACTAAAAGTTATTTATTTGCTAAAAGTTGACTTCAGGCAAACAATATGGGTTATATAATCACACTTTTTGGTCATTTGCCCTATTTTTTATTGTCTATAATTTATACTTTTTCTTTTTATACCTGAAAGTATCTCTGGATATTCCGAGAAGTTTAGATGCTTTTGTTTGGTTGTTTGCAGTTTTTTCAAGAGCTTTCTTAATAAACTCTTTTTCTATTTCATATAATGAGATACCCTCATCAGGGATATTAAAATCGTAAGGGTGGCATTGGCTGTCTTTTGATATGTTTTCTCTTATTTCTCCGGGAAGGCTGTCTTCGTGTAAAATATTATCAGACTCTAAAATTACGGCTCTTTCCATTACATTTCTCAATTCTCTGATGTTTCCGGGCCAGTTGTACTTTATCATGAGGTCTTTTACCTTAGGGTCTGTTCCTTCAATTTTCTTTCTGAATTGAAAGTTAAACTCTTCAATAAAATAATTAACAAGAAGGGGAATGTCCTCTTTATGTTCACGCAACGGCGGAATTGTAATCTGAAAAACTTTAAGTCTATAATATAAATCTTCTCGGAATAATTTTTCTTCGACTGATTTTTTTAAATCTTTATTTGTTGCTGCAATAATTCGGATATCGACAGGGATATCTTTTGTTCCGCCTAAACGTCTGACGGTTCTGTTTTCCAGTACACTTAACAGTTTTAATTGAGTTGCCTGGTTTATCTCTCCTATTTCATCTAAAAAAACGGTTCCGCTTTCTGCAACCTCAAACAATCCTTTCTTTTGTTTTTTTGCATCTGTAAATGCACCTCTTTCATAGCCGAACAGTTCGCTTTCCAAAAGAGTTTCGGGTAGCGAGGAACAGTTAATTGTAACAAAAGGTTTATCTTTTCGGCTGCTTTCGTTATGTATTGCTTTTGAGAACATGTCTTTACCGGTTCCGCTTTCTCCCAAAAGTAAAATTGTTGTTGTTTCTGTTTTTGCTATTTTTTTTGAGATTTGAACTTTGCTTTTAATTTTCTCTGAAACTCCTATAATTTGGCTAAAAGTAATATTATCTTTTTTTTCCCTTCGCAAAAGCTGAATCTCTCTGTCTTTACTTATTTTAACTCGAATGTTCTCAATAATAATATTTATCTCTTCAAATGTAAACGGTTTGTTAATGTATTCCGATGCTCCTGCTTTCATGGCATTTACGGCAGTATCAACGGATTCGTAAGCTGTCATAAAAACAATAACGACCTCATCATTAATAGATTTTAGTTTTTTGAGAACTTCGATTCCTTGCATTTTGGGAAGTTTGTTATCTAAAAAAACTATATCGGGCTGTTCCATTTCAAATGTTTCGATACCGTCTTCCCCCGATCCTGCAGTATATATTTTATAACTCTTTGAATTCAGTTTTTTTTCAAAAGACCACCTTATTAATTTTTCATCATCTATTATTAATATCTTCAGAGGCTTCATTTACTTTCTGTTATTGTGAAATAAAGTTTCAAATATAATCTTTTTGTATTGTTTTAAAAAAACTTCTGTTTTATTTAGGACAGAAAGAAGTATTAGGGGATAAGGGAGCGTTATTTTTTATTTTAAGTATTTGGCGTTGATTCAAAAGATAAGTTTGTAGGCAAGGTAACAATAAAGGTTGTTCCTATTCCGAGCTTACTTTCAACCTTAACTGTTCCGGAATGTTTTTCTGCCGTTTCTTTGATAATTGCCATTCCCAGCCCGGTACCTTCTGTTTTTGTAGTATAAAAAGGTTTGAAAATTTCGTTTATTTTGTCTTCCTGAATTCCTGTTCCGTTATCTTCAATAAGTATTTTAATTTCTTTTTTATCTTTCAAATATACTGTCTTGTAAGTAATAACTCCTCTGATGTTTTTCTCCTCAATAGCATCAATAGCATTAAGTGTTAAGTTTAAAAAAACATTTTCTATTTTTTCTCTGTCAAAATAAAACTCAGGAATTTTATCTTGAAGGTCTAATATAAATACGACATTCTTTGTGCTTGACTGGCTTTTAATAAAAAACACAATAGATTTAACTGTTTCATTAATACACTGTTTGTCAAGCGTCAGTTTTTCTGACTTGGCATATTTTAACAGTTTGGATATTGCCTCATTTACCCTTGTTGCTTGCCTTTTAATTTCATGTAATATCGGCTTATTTTGTTTGTCTTTTGTGTCTTCTGCAATTATTTCGATAGCATTTGCAATTCCTGTAATAGGGTTTCTTATTTCATGGGCTAATCTTGCCGACATTTCTCCTATTGTAGCCAACTTTTGTGCATCTTGCAGCTCTTTTTCGTGATATGAGCTTAATTGCTTCCTTGTTTCTTCAAAATTATCAAGCATTAAATTAAAACATTTTGCAAGTTCACCTAATTCTCTGGAATCTGAAATCGGAACCCTTTCACATAAGTTTCCGGCATTAATATTTTTAATAGATTTTTGGAACTTTACCAATGAACCCCTTACAAATCTATAGTGCATTAATAAAACAAAGCCTCCGAGGATAAGCACCATAAAAACGGTAAATATAATGCTGAATTTTCTTGTAAAATTTATGTTTTTTTCTGTTTGATTTATTGAAAAATCAAACACTATATATCCTAAATTTTTAGTGTCAGAAGAATGGCAGTTTTTACAATTCTCTTTATTCTGTATCCTTATAAAGGCTCTTGAAAGAGAATGTTTTTCAGATTTGAAAGTTTTAAATGTCAGGTCTTCTTCAATCAAAGGTATATCCGTTTCAAAAATTGAATCACTTTTAATATAAGATGCTCTAACCGGAAACTTTAATACGCCGACAGAATCAAGAAAATACGCATCAGATATTTGATCGCTTTTAATCATTTTTTCGACTAATGAATTAAATGCTCCAGAATTGTGCGGCTGTAAACTTAACCTGACAGGTTCATTAATCATGTCCAAAACAGCAATAGTGTTTTCTTCGGTTTTAGCATATATTCTTTTACTAAGATAATTACTGTATAAATAAAAAGCAAAAGACGAAAACAATGAAACCACAACTATTACGGTAAAAATAATTCTGGATCTGAAAGTGTTTAATCTCATGCTATTTATAAGATTTTGGATTGTGAACTTTTCCGTGACAAGTTAAATAACATGTTCCGCTGAATAATCCAGTATCTTCAAAGCGGAGAATACCGTCAGCAGGCGAAACAATACTTACATTAAAGTTAATTAAATTTGAATTATTAACAGAATTACCCTGAAAACTGCTCACTCCGTGGGAATCATGACAAACACTGCATGATGTGTTTAAATCAACAATATGTTTGTTATGGACTTTATCTTGAAACTCATTCGGATATTCACTTATTATCGAATTTCTGTCGTGACACTGATAACACAACTCATAAGACTGATAGGATTCTATAGTATTATTAAATGTTGAGTAGTTATACTTCAAAATATGAGGGTATATTGAGCCATGCGGTCCGGCTGCTGAGCTTTTACCATTGCTTGCATGACAATCAGTACAATAAATAATACTTGACTCAGAATAGGGGGCTACCAAACTCGGAACGTCCGGATTAACTCCTGTTCCTGTTACAGGATGAAATGACGGGTTTAAAGAGTTAAACTCTAACCTTACATTATTCTGTTCTATTTGTCTGGTTATTGAACTTGCAGATTTGTTCGGGCTGTCTGCATGACATCTGTAACATATTTCATATTCAAATTGTACCGGATTTACTTTATTACCGTCTTGATTAACTCCGACGGTTCCTTTATTGAAACCTTTAACAAAGGGAGCTTTGCCGGGGGAGTTATCAGATCCGTGGGGATTATGACAATCTTCACATTCTACATGCATATTTAAAGTTAGAGCGTCTTCGTTAGGATCATGGTCTCTATTATATGCATAAACATTATGAGAATACGGTTTATTTATTTGTATTTGAATGTTTTGTGAAGCAACATTTCCGTTATGGCAATCCAAACAATTACTTTCTTCTTTTTGATACTTCATAAGACGTTCATTTCCTCCTGCCGTATGAGTATTATGACAATTTTCACAAGCATTTTCTGCAACAGTCGTATATTTTGTATGAAACCAAGGGTTTTTCCCTGAACCGTTCCATTTTGCAGTAGAATTTCTGTGTCCGGACTCGAACCAATAATCTTTATCATGGCAGCTTAAACAAAGCTCAGAATATCTGTTCGACCGAACAAGAAAATTGTCAAACTTATTATTGTGCGGGTCGTGGCAAGATATACATTGTACTTTTCCGTTTTCAAGAGCAACCGGATGTGTTAAGTTCATGGGGTCTCTTAGTTCGCCGTCTGTATATGCTAAAGCTGAAGTATATTCAAATGAAATCATATGATCATCTGATAAATCTGTTGTAAGATTATTTTTGCTTCTTTTGAATGAGTTTGCACCTTCGCTAAAATCAATCTCCTTTTTTTTACTTAAAACACTTCCGAGTGCAATTGTTCCGTCGTGGCATGAAAGACAAAGAATCGAAGAGCCGTCAGGTTGCCCCGGAACTGCCTGAATTGTAGAGCTGTTATATAAAATATAATTTAACCCGGGTGTTTTTTTATTCCATAAAGGTGTTTTTGGGTTACTGCTGTGCGAAGTGTGACAAAAAATACATATTTCAGATTCTCCCGTTGATTTAACATTCCCTATTCCGCTTACGCTCAAATTATGTTTAGAGTTTACAATTGATTGTGAAAAAGAAGGTTTTGTATTAATAATGCAAAACAATAATATTACATAAATAAGCACTTTTCTATTTACCATCTTTCCCTTTAATAAATTTAAAAATTTGTATTCTTGAGTTATAACTGTCGGCAACATAAATAATATCATTTTTATCAATAAAAATTCCGGCTGGCATCCATAATTGGTTATCTCCTCTGCCCTGTGAACCAAAACTATATAAAAACCCCCCCTTTTTATCAAATATTTGAATTACATGAAACAGTGCATCAGCAACATAAATATTTCCTTCTGAATCAACTGCAATTCCTTTCGGTCTGGCAAAAAACCCGGAACCGTCTCCGTGTTTACCAAAAACACTAATTAATTTTCCTGTTTTGTCAAAAATCTGAATTCTGAAATTTAGTGAATCTACAACATATATAATGCCTAATTTATCAATCCAAATAAAAGTCGGATAATTAAATTCTCCGGGGGCACCTCCCCTCTTCCCTATCTTTCTGATTAGCTCTCCCTGTTTATTGTATGCCGAAATTCTGTGTGCAGCTGTTTCTACAACCCAAATTTCTTTTGTTATTTTTGAATATGCTACTCCTGTGGGTTGAATAAGTGTGTCTTTAATATTAAATTTGCTGATGTTATTGTTTTCTTTTAAAAGAAATACTGAATTAAGATAAGAATCCGTAAATAAAATATTATCATCAAAAAAAAGGCAAATACCAACAAGAGAAATAAAGTCCCGGTTTCTTTTGTTTAACAGGCTGGGCATTTCCCCCTTTTTGTTCTTGTATTTAATTAAAGTGTTTGTGCCGTGGTCTGCAACAATAACATTGGCGGCACTATTAGACACCATGCCCACCGGGTTGTTTAGCCCAACACGATTGTCCCCGATTAATAAACTGAAAAATTTTTTACGGAAAATACTTCTTTTGTTTTTATTAATATTAGTGATTTGTCCTATTTTTATTATTTTATTTTTTTCAGGAAGCATATTTGGGACTAAAGTGTCTTGAGCTTTGCATAAACCGGCAAAAACCAATAAAAAGCCTATCGAGAAAGAAACATGTTTTGTGTTTAATAACATAGATCTTGAATTTTTGTTAAATAATCTTCAAAATTATTCTAATAATACTAACACAACAAATATATTTTACCAAATATTTTTTTATTTCACTTCCTCTAAATAATTAACAATTTTCTTTGATTGGTATATTATTTGCCCTACTATAAATAATTATTAATATACTAAATTTTAAAAAAATGAAAAAATCAACGTTAAGTAAATTATTATTAGCTTTTGGACTCTTCCTTTTTATCGGAAATACAGCGGTAGCACAAAACAAATATATTGGTGCCGTAAAATGTAAAATGTGTCATAACAAAGCTGAAAAAGGAGAACAATACAATAAATGGTTGGCAGGTCCTCATGCAAAAGCAATGGAATCTCTAAAAGGTGCTGATGCAACAAATCCTAAATGTACAAAATGTCACTCAACTGCTGCGTCTGTTGATGCAAGCCTTCATATGGGCATTAAAGCAACAGAAGGGGTTTCTTGTGAATCGTGTCATGGTGCCGGCAGTTCATACAAAAGTATGTCTGTAATGAAAAACAAAGACCTAAGTAAAACAAAAGGGCTTGTAATTCCGACAGAAGAAGTTTGTAAAAAATGTCATAACAGCGAAAGTCCTAATTTCAAAGGATTTAATTTTAAAGAATATTTTGCAAAAATTGCTCATCCCAATCCGTTGAGTAACTAAAGGTTTTATTAACTAAAGCTATTTAAAAGGTTGAATCAATATAATTTGATTCAACCTTTTTAGATATGCACGATAAGGTCAAATAACCCTATCGGATGTATATGGACTCCCTTTCTAAAACAATGCTGCTTGTTTATTTGGGTGTGTTATGCAGCATGTTTTGGGATATTGCTGTTATTTAAGCAAGGGGTTTATAAGCAAACCCCATTTAAATAATGCGAAATCGCCCTACACTCACAACACCCTCGACACAAGCCTATTATAGGCGCACTGGGTAAAAAAGCTTCTTTTTTAATCATTTTTTTAAAAAATAATTCTATTAATTTTGCATTTTATATAAAAAAATGATTATATTGCAATTAAAATCAAGTAACAACCTTACTTCGCACATAATACCATAAACATCAAACTAGTTAATTGAATTCTGTCAACAATTATGGTTGTTTTTCTTTTAGAATGCTGCAACCTTTTAGGTTAAAAATGGTGTTAAATTTGATGTTAAATTAAAAAATAAAGATTTCATGAAAATAAAGACTTACATTACTATCGGTATTATTCTATTTTTTTTCTGTAAAATTAATACTGCCCAGAGCAGTTTATCTGATGTTATCCACACACAACAAATTTATAACAGGTTAACTTCTCCCGTAAGAATGGCTCTTGACAAAGAAGACAACCTATATGTTACCGATAATAATCAAAAAGAAATTATCAAATATGATGCATCAGGGAACTATACCGAAAGCTTCATTCTTAACTTCTTTCCTGTTTCGATAGCAGTCAGCGATAAAAATGAACTTTTTATAGGAAATAAAAAAACAGGACAAATTTTTAAACGGTCTGCAAACGGAGACATCTCATTATTTTATTCCGGCTGTGCATTTCCCTGTGAAATGGAGTTTACACCTGACGGGCTGCTTTATGTTGTTGACAGCAAACTTAAACAAATAATCGTACTGGATGCATCAGCCAATATTGTAAAATCATTTGGGAGTGATGTCTTGATATATCCGACTTCAATTGCCTACGACGGAAAAAACAAGCGTATTTTAGTAGGGGAACACGGAGGACTGGGAACAGGCTTTACCCCTCCGTGTAAAGTTTTAGTTTTTGATTTATCCGGAACTTTTCTTTCCGATTTTGGTTCATACGGAAACGGAGACAATGAATTTTACAGAATTAGTGATGTAAGTATCGGTAAATGCGGTAACATATATGTCTGCGACCCCTATCAAGGAAATATAAGCGTATATGATGAAAACCTTAACTTTCTGACAAAATTCGGTTCATACGGAAATAACCCGGGAGAACTGGACGTCCCGCTTGACATAGCATTTAGCTCAGAGGAAAAAATTTTAGTTACTACACTAAATAATGGAGCCGTTGAAGTTTATAGTGTTGTCGATTCATTGCCAACTTCTAACATGATATGCCCAACTTCTGTTTTATGTGAGGGAGGCTCAAAAGATATTAGTATCTCTTTTACGGGAACACCTCCGTGGAATTTTACTTATACAAATAACGGAACTAACCCCATAACACTTACAACATATGATAACCCGTATATATTAAATGTTACAAACCCCGGCATTTATGAAATTACACAACTTTCTGATGCTTATAAATCAGGAACATGTTTTTCCGGAAGTGCCGTAGTAATAAAGTACGATATAGTCCCGACAATTGAAATTTCAACCCAAACACCGGACATCTGCATTGATGATACCGCTAAAATTTCATTTAATTTTACAGGAACTCCTCCGTGGACATTTTCTTATTCGCTGAATTCTGTCCAGGGCTCGGAAATAACAACATTTGACAACCAATTTGTATTGAATACACAAAACGAAGGGAAATATCAAATTTATAACTTTACGGATAATTTTTGCACAGCCGAAAACAACCAAGCTGTTAATATTGTTAAGCATGAAGAAACTGTCCCTGATTTTAGTTTTTCAACTTCAGGGCAGATTGTAGAGTTTATTAACTTATCTGCAAACGCAGACAGTTATTTTTGGGATTTTGGTGACGGAACCACAAGTACAGAAATAAACCCACGGCATAACTTCCCCAATCCCGGAATCTATACGGTTAGTTTATTTTCTTCAAATATCGGATGCGGGGCAAACGGTATAAGCGAAAAAGTTAATACAGGAAGTGTTTCTGCAAATGAGTTAGAAAAATCAGAATTAATTACTGTTTACCCAAACCCTACAAACGGAAAGTTTATTATAGAAGTTAAAAATAACGAACAACTTGACATCACAATAGAAATTATTTCTCTTACCGGAAAAGTTGTTTATTCTGGCTTTTTCAAAAGAAGTCATTATGTAAAAGAAATTGATTTGACAAAAGTTTCAAGCGGGTTTTATACCATTAAAATAAAATCTAAAAAATATACGGAGGCATTAAAATTAATATTAAGCAATTAAATTGTAAAATATTATAAAATGGGACTCTTTTCAAAAAATCGAACTAAAATATTGTTGATAGGAATCATTTCATTTGCTTTAATATTTATATCGGTAGGAAAAAATGATTTAATAGTCAACTCAATATTCTTGTTTAAAAAGAGTCCTAAGTCTGATGCACCGCATAATGTTACATGCAATGCTTGTCATATTACACACACAAGCCCTGGTATTTCATTAACTTCGGTGCAAGGAAATGCTAATTTATGTATGAGTTGCCATAATCCTCTCGGAACAGCAGCCGCAAAAACAATATCAAATGCTGATAAAGCCGTCCCGGGAGTTTCCGGAACATCTCATTCATGGGATATATCAGCAATAAGCAGCACATATGATGCCCAGCTTCCGGTAAACCCCGCAATGCTTTCACGTATATTAAATGATACAATTATTTGCTCAACCTGTCATAATCAACATTCTCAAACATATACTTTCTTTTTAAGAGCCAACAATACAGGCGATGCAATTTGTAAAGATTGCCATTTGCCGAGAAACATCGGCCGGTATGAAGACGATAATATAAACAACAGAGGAAGTCATCCTGTCGGACTTACATATGACGGAAATGACCCTCGTTTCTTTTCTTCACCGTCTGCACCTTTACAAATTTTAGATTCAAAGATTGAATGTTCAAGTTGTCATAAGCTGCATTTTTCTGCTACAAATGACGGAAATCTTTTAAGGATAACAAATGATGATAACTTATGTCAAAGTTGCCATACATATACAGGACATATTACAATGGGTTGCAATACCTGCCATCAAGTTCACAACAGCAACAAATCTAATATTTATCTGATAAAAGACACAATAAGCACTCCCAACAGCGGCAACATATCTGTTGTTTTTACTTCAACAAATGGTACTAATTCTTTTGCTGACGGGGATTTAACCTACGACGGAATTTGTGAAGCGTGTCACACAACAACAAACTATCATCAAAATAATACAGCAGGAAACCACACACATAACGTAGGTACAAATTGTATAAATTGCCATTCACATCAAAATAACTTCCTGCACGGCGGAGATTGTAAAAAATGTCATGGCCATGATGCCGGTTATGAATATGAACCCGGTCTTTATTGTGTAGGAAACGGCACTTTTCAAAGTCATTCTACCCATACAGAAATTGATACAGATGATCTAATCGGACCGAACATCAGCTGTGAAACCTGTCATGACACAACAGATTTTCCTTATTTCATTTCCGGAACTGATGTAAATGCAGATACAAGATTCGATTTATCAGAAACAGATGTTTGTGATAATTGCCACAGCCCGGGAGGTCTTTTTGACGGCGTTAACAATAATAACCTCGGAGCAAAAAACAATTGGAATAACGGAATTTATTCCGGAAACAATCTTCAATCAGGAAAAAACAATTGGTGTGCAACATGCCACGACTCAGACAGAGCAAGCAGTAACCAAGACGGAACAGGAACTCCGGCTCCGGATGTTGCCGGCGATTCAATAAATTACGGCTACTATTATTCCGGACACGGAAAAAATCAGATAATAAATTGTACTGATTGCCATGACCCTCTAAGTAGTCATTTAGACGGAAACATAAGAACATACACATTCTCTGATGCAATTGCTAATTTAACCGGCTCAGAATATCGAGCAGGCTACAGATTAAAACAAATAAACGGACTTGAACCTATGCGTATTCCTCTGAACGATCCTTTAATCTCTCAACTTGACTCTGCAAACTTCAGATTATGTATCAGTTGCCATAATTGGGACAGCATTTCAAGTAACACGGTTCCTTATTCAACAAATTTTAATCATTCGGGAGCAAATGCGGCTTATTCTTTCGGATATGGCGTTGTTACGGAAAGAAACAATCATTTATTCAATCATCTGGATTTTCAAGCACACGGAAGAATTGAGCCTTATTGGGATTCTGATTGGGATAGTAATACAACAGCAACAGTAGCAGGAAGTTCAAACCCGGAAGTTAACGGTTATGATTCATATATCACATGCGTTACCTGCCATGATGTTCACGGAGGACAAGCATTCGGAGGAAATACTGAAGGAAATATGATGCGAGACGGAAGACTGCAAAACAGGGAACCGGGTCTTAAATTTACTTTTCTTATAGAAGCTGCAGGAGGCTTACCTTTAGTTACATCTGTAGGTGCAAATAAGGAAAACAGTATAGGAGGTGTAATAAGAAGCGGTGTTGACTATAGAGCCGGGTATAATGATGCAATTCCTCAGGCAAATGCAATATGCGGCGGTTGTCATTCTGAAACTTATCCTGTTACAGATGAATATAATGCTTCCGGAAACGGAGGAAACAGCTGTACTCCTTGTCATCCGTTTTCTTCTTCCTCCAATTATTATATGGAATATTACAGAGTTCCGAAGCCTTTGAGTTGTACGCTTTGCCACGAACAACCTCCTGACGGAGCAAGTTTCCCGAATTCATCAGGTTCTCATGAAACTCACATGAACAGTACTAAAGGACCTAACATTTCCGACTGCTCTGTTTGTCATGCAAGTTCAGGGAATGTTACTCACATTAATCAAATTGCAAGCTTTGCCTCCGGAATTGACTCTGACGGTAACGGAAACATAGAACTTTCTGAAACCGATGTATGTAATAATTGTCACAGCCCCGGCGGTACTTATGACGGAGTAAATGATCCAGAAATCGGAGCAAAAAACAATTGGCAATCCGGCGTTTATTCAGGCAACGATTTAACGGCAGGTAAAGAAAAATGGTGTGCAACATGCCACGATGAAAACCCTGCAAACAGTATGTATGACGGAACGGGAATTTTTGCATCAAAAGTTATCGGAGATGAAAGTGCATCATATATATACGGAACAGGTTACGGTTATTATAAAACAGGACACGGATTACCCGATACTGTAAGCTATCCTGCAAGCGGCGGTGTTACAAGCGGAGCCGGACTAACTTGCAGTGCTTGTCATGATTACTCCTCTGTACACATTGATCATATTCAACGAACATTTAACGACGGAGATGTCAGTACAACAAGTCCGAGCACATACACGGCAGGGTATCGTTTAAAATTAATAGGCGGTCTTGACCCGATGCAAATACCGTTAGCTCTAAATACTGTTCCTTTGAATAACAGCAATCAGTTTTTATTATGCTACAGTTGTCACAATTCCGGTCCGTTTTTAACTTCTTCTGATATGAATACAAATTTGGTAACAGACGGAATAAACAGACATGAATATCATTTGAGAATGAATCAAATAAGATATTCATCTGATTGGGACGGTAATTTAAACAGCAGAATAACTTGTGTTTCATGTCACAATGTGCATGGTTCAAAATTCTTAACAATGGTTAGGGACGGAGAACTTATTGACAGCGTACCCGGTTTACAAATTTGGTATAATAATGATGCAATTGCAACATACAACACCTCTAACCCTGAGCCGCCGGAACCTCAAAACATAGACCTTGCAGCAAGTACCGGCACTGTTTGGATCGGCAGAAGTTCAAGTAACTTATGTACTCATTGTCACAATAACGGAAATACAACACCCGAATACAGAAATCCTTATCAAGATGTAAATATTGCTCCTTGGTTGGAATGGGCAGGAGATTTAGATTTTGAAAATGACGGAGTAACGGCTGACACAGCAAAAGCAAATTCTGATTTTCTTTTCAGGGTTAATTATTTTGATGTCAACAATGATTTTCCGTCAATATATAAGATGTTAGCAGATGTAAACGGAGACGGAATTACAGATTCTGTTGATATGATTGTTAAAGAAGGTGATAATAATTTTACCGACGGAAGTACATATTACAAAACTATAAATATAACTCGCCCTGCAAACGGTTCCGGAAACGTAGATTATAAGTTTTACTTTGTTTCTACTGATTCAGTTGCAACGGGTGAGCCTACAATCAATCATCAGTTTTATGTTGAAAATAATTCCCCGACATTAAACTGGGCAGGTAATTTATTTTTTGAATCTGACGGAATCCACCCAAATACCGGACCTGTCGGAAATTTCGATTTTGAGATTGTATATACTGATATTGACGGCGACAATCCGTCAACAATGAATCTGATTATAGATGGTGTCTTACCCGGATATACGATGACAGCCGGAACAGGAAGTGTTGTATCCGGAAGAACATACTCAACAACTGTTTCAATTGCAACACCCGGAAATCACACATACCGTTTCTTTGCTGTTGATAATGCAATATGGGGAGATACTGCGATTTTTGAAACCCTACCTGTAACAAACAATTCATTTACGGTTACAAATACCGCAAACAATGTTCCTACGCTTGATTATGAAAACAGTTCATGCTTTACAAAAAGTGTAATGCCTGTACGTGGTCCTGTTGATGGAGATTATGATTTCAACATTGTTTATACAGATTTAGATAATGAAGTTCCTGTTGAGATAAAAGTTGTTGTTGACGGCACAAATGAATACCCGCTTTCTCCGATAAGCGGAAACATTTTAACAGGAATGACATACGGTACAACAATACAGATAAATAGTGCAGGGGAGCATTATTATAATTTTTATGCAAATGACGGAATAGATATTGCAATCGGAGAACCGACAATACTAAACGGAGATACATTAATCGTAATTAACGCTTTGAAAGTCAAGCTTAATGACACTCGACCCGGTTGGTACGGATCAATTCAATCGGCAATTGATGCTTTTTCAGATACTATAATAATGGTATATCCGGATACTTATAATGAAAAACTCAGTTTCTTAGGTACGGGTGATGATAAAATAATATTGGAAGCAGTTTGTTCTCCCGAAAATACAATTATTGATTCAACCGGAAATACAATTTTTATTCAAAATGTGCCTACATATACAAAGATAATCGGATTTACTGTAACCGGAGGAACAAACGGAATTTATATTAACAACGGGAAAACAGAAATTATCGACTGCATAATCAGAAATAATACCGAAAGAGGTATTAATTCCGGTAATCCGGGAAATATTTTGACCGTTTCGAACACAACAATAAGAAATAATAATGCAAGCGGAACAAGTGCAAATATATACGGAGCAGGTATATTTTTCAACGGCGGGACATCCCATATTATATCAGGGTGTATTATCAAAAATAACCATGCCTCAGTAAGAGGCGGAGGTGTATATGCACAAAATATCAGTAGCGGAAATCTGACTTTAATAAATACAGAAGTTTCCGATAATATTTCTGATAATGCCGGAGGCGGAATAGGTGTTAATGCTGCAAATATTGTTATTGACAAATGTAAGATATTCTCAAATACAGCTTCAGGGACAAGTGTTGCCGGAGGATTGTTTGCCCAAGGAACAGCTTACTCTGTTGACATAACAAACAGTATTTTTGCAAACAATGCAGGCAAAGACGGCGGAGCCTTTTGGTTTAATTCCGATATGATTGTTTCAATTGCAAACTCAGTATTCACGGAAAATACAACTTCTGACCTAATCGGAGGAAGGGGCGGAGCATTATTTACTTATGACAGCGACCCGACAATAATTAATTCTATTTTTTGGAACAATACTGCCGGCAGTAATTATCAAACGGGGCATGATTGTTATGCACATCAATCCGGTTCAGTTTTTACAATTACATATAGTGACTTGATAAACAACAAAGCAATGTTATCGGGTAGCGGAACGTTTAATGTCGGCTCAAATAACATAGGGTATAATCCTCAATTTGAAAATCCCTCGTTAAAAGATTATCGACTAAAATCTGTTTCTCCGTGTATTGATATAGGAACTTCAGTAAATGCTCCGTTTGATGATATTAACGGAAAAATAAGAGGTTTTGACGGCAGAGGAGACGGAAATATTACCGGAGACTCATCAGATTATGATATAGGTGCTTATGAATATGCCCCGTAATTATTCTCGAGAAGGGATAATTTTAAATAAAAAAACGTATATTAGTAAAAAATAATGAAAATATGAAGACTTTTACAAAAAACAAAAACAGATTATTTGCAATATTAGTAATATTATTCAGCAGCATTGTTATAGCTTTAAGTATGAATAATTTTTCTTTGAATTCAATACTCAACTCAAAGGTTAACCCGAAATCAGATTTTCCGCATAACTTTACGTGTAATGCATGCCACATTCTGCACACAAGCCCCGGAATATCATTAACATCTGTTCAGGGTAATGCAAATCTTTGTATGAGTTGTCATAATCCCACTGGTGTCGCAAATTTAAAACCTTTTTCAG
The DNA here is from genome assembly GCA_021648725.1 of Bacteroidales bacterium. Taxonomy (NCBI): domain Bacteria; kingdom Pseudomonadati; phylum Bacteroidota; class Bacteroidia; order Bacteroidales; species Bacteroidales bacterium. The sequence goes on from JAKISF010000002.1 coordinate 38,394, forward strand.
TTAATGATAAAGCTGTTCCGGGTACAAAAGGAACTTCACACTCATGGGATGTATCTGGTATAAATAACCTTTATGCTGCAAACCTCCCGACAGAAGCAAATATGCTTTTACGCATTATAAATGATACAATTATTTGTTCAACATGTCATAATCAACATTCTCAAGCATTTACTCCTTTTTTAAGAGCTGACAATACAGCAGATGCAATGTGCAAAGATTGCCACTCGGCAAGAAATCTCGGATTATATGCTACTGATAATACAAATAACAGAGGAACACATCCTGTCGGAGTAGTTTATAACGGTGCAGATTCTCGGTTATTCTCTGTGCCTAATGCCCCGCTTCTCGCAATAGGCGGAAATGTTGAATGTTCAAGTTGTCATAAATTACATTATGCAACAACTACTGACGGAAATCTGTTAAGAAAAACAAATGATGCAAGTTTATGCACATCTTGCCATGTATATAAAAACTTCGGAACATCATTAGACCATGAAAGTATGACTTGTGTAACTTGTCATTATGCACATCAAAACAATTCCGGTAATATTTTCTTAGTCCGAGATGTAATTAATACTCCTAACAGCGGAGCTCAAAATGTCGTTTTTACGGCAAATACAAGTGCTGATAATTATGCAGACGCAACAGGTACTTTCGACGGTGTTTGTGAAGTTTGCCATACACTTACCGACCATTATACAAATACAACAGGCGGAACCGCTGATGCAAGACATGTTCCCGCAACCCAAACATGTATATCTTGTCACCCTCACGATAATGCTTTTTATGCTCAGTCAAACTGCTTCGATTGTCACAACACCGTTCAAGATAAGCCCGCTGTAGGACCTGTCGGAGGAAGAAGGCAAATTGTAGATGACAGCGGCGACGGGCTCGGAACAGGGGGTGATTTTAAAAGATCATCACATCATGTATCAGGAGCAATTCCGAATGTAAGTGATTGTTTAAAATGCCATTATATGGGAGATCATAAAAACGGAGAGGTTAAATTATTTGATCCTGACCAAGGATATTTAAATGTAATAACTTACGACCCGGTAAACAAAGCAAGTATCGAAGATTTTTGTCTGAATTGTCATGATGCCGACGGTTCTAACGGAGATACAACTCCTTTCAGTGACGGCATTGCAGTACCGTTGGTTGATAAAACTTTATGGAACGGTTCTTCTCACAAAACAAGTGTTTATACTTGTCTTGATTGCCATGACAACGGACACGGTTCTAATAAAAGCAAATTACTCGAACCTTTTGATTATACTGCAGATGCAACTCCCGACCCGATGAATGACCAAGAAGAATTCTGTGAAAGATGCCACAGTGCAGCAGGTGCAGCAACATCAGATATCGAATCTGAATTTAACCTTACTCATTCTCATCAAGTTGATGAAGTTGCAGAAATGGGAACAAATTCAGGTCTTGAATGTATTAATTGTCATAATCCGCATCAAAATACCGCAGTAAACCCTGTCAGCGACCCTGATAATAATGCAACCCTAATGTCAATCAATAACGGAGCAAACGGAACACGAGATTTCTGTTTACGTTGTCATGACGGAACACCTCCTGCCGGCATTTCTTTCCCCGCAACTTCTTACGGCACGGGGTGGAATAAATCAAGTTATGTTAGTTCTCGCCACGATGCAACAATAAATATCGGCGAAACAAATTTTACGGGAACAAAAGATGATTGTTTATCGTGTCATCAGCATCACGCTGCCTCCGGTGTTGCAGAAACAAATAAAACAGGAATATACACCATGATACGAGGCAAATACGACAAAAGCGGTAATGCAACCTCTGATGCTTGTAATCCGTGGGATAATAACGATAACGGAGATTACCAATTATGTTGGGATTGCCATTTTAAAGAAATGGTTGATAAGAATGACGGAACTTATGGTGTAAATGCCTTTGATGACAGGCATGACACACATGTTGACGGAGAAGAATCTCCGTGTATCATTTGTCATGATGTGCATAATCCTTATGATATAGGCGAACCTGGACATATAAATTTTGTATATGGTTCAAGTGCAAAAGCAAGTAACGATAATAATTTATTCAGCGGTCAGTCCGGCTCATTTTATATCTCCGGTTCCAGAGGATACTGTAGTTTAAGGTGTCATGAAACATTTTCAGGCGGCTGCGGCAGAAAAGGGCATAACCCTAAAAATTACGATCGTTTTCCGCTTACATATCCGTGGGGGTATTTGTGGCCGAAATAAATTATAAAAACTAATCTGCTTAAAGAAAAAAGTATAATTTCTTTAAGCAGATTAGCCGGATTTATAACAAAACATTAAAAAATAAAATTTCCTTTTTATTTTAAAAAAAAAGTATAATTTTGCGTGCTTGTTTTAAAAAGGGTAATGAATAGGTTTATAATTAAGTTCAGAGGTTTAAGCGAAGAAAAGTACCGTTTTGAAGCAGATGATACTTTTTTTAATCAATTTAAAGAAAGTGAAATAAAAAAAGGAACGGTTCACTTTGATGTGAAAATGGTTTTTAACAAAAACTTGATTACATTAAATATATCGTTAAAAGGAAATGTTTTTGTTGAATGCGACAGATGTTTAGATTACTTTTATCAGAAAATAAAACATAAAACCATTCTTTATGTTGAGTTCGGGTATGAAAACTCGGACATAACAGATGTTGACAATAAAATAATATTGAGTAACAAAGAAAACGAAATAGTTCTTGATAAGCATTTTTACGATTATATACATTTAAGTTTACCGTATCAAAAAGTTCACCCGAAACACAATAACGGTAATTCAGGTTGTAATATTGAAATGATTAATAAAATGGCGGAATTTTCTTCCGTAAATAATAAGAAAACAGACCCCAGATGGGATCAATTAAAAAATCTTTTTAATTAAAAATAACAGACTATTAAAATAAATAAACATGGCACATCCTAAAAGAAAAATATCTAAACAAAGAAGAGATAAACGTCGAACACACATTAAAGCAACAACCCAACAACTGTCAACGTGTTCAAATTGCGGAGCAACCGTAAGGTATCATACAGTTTGCTCTGAATGCGGTCATTACAGAGGAAAATTGGCAATTGAGAAAGAAGAAGCATTGTAGTTACGTATTTATAGGTTTCTCCATCGGAAATTTATAACATATAACAATCAAAGCCGGTATTTTAATCAATACCGGTTTTTGTCTTTGAATTATATGAATTTATTAAACTAAAATTGATGAAAATATTTTGTTTCCTTTAAACTAAACTATATTTTCGTGCTTATTTTCAAAATAATATATAAAATGACAAAAATAAATGCAGCAATTACCGGAATAGGCGGATATGTCCCCGATTATATTTTAACAAATGACGAACTATCTACTATGGTTGACACGTCTGACGAATGGATAATGACACGAATCGGAATAAAAGAAAGACATATACTCAAAGAAGAAGGAAAAGGAACTTCTGACATGGGTGCAGAAGCAGTAAAACAATTATTAACAAAAACCGGAACAAAACCGGAAGAAGTTGATTTGTTAATTTGTACAACAGTTACACCTGATATGCAATTTCCGGCAACTGCAAATATTATTTCAGATAAAATAGGTATAAAAAATGCTTTCAGTTTTGACTTAAATGCAGGATGTTCGGGATTTTTATTCGGAATGTCAACCGCATCTAAATTCATTCAATCCGGTCATTATAAGAAAGTTGTGCTGGTAGGTGCAGATAAAATGTCTTCAATTGTTGATTATACCGATCGCTCCGTAAGCCCGATATTTGGAGACGGTGCCGGAGCTGTTTTATTTGAGCCCACAACTGAAGACGTAGGATTTATTGACGAAAAATTACATGTTGACGGTTCAGGACGTGTACACCTCCATCAAAAAGCCGGGGGTTCGGTAAAACCGGCTTCACATGAAACGGTTGATGCTCGTGAACACTTTATTTATCAGGAAGGACAGGCTGTTTTTAAGGCTGCTGTAAAAGGAATGGCTGACATTTCCGTTGAGATGATGAAAAAACATAATTTATCTTCCGATGATATTGCATGGCTTGTTCCCCACCAAGCTAATAACAGAATTATTTCCGCAACAGCTAAAAGAATGAATCTATCCCCCGAAAAAGTTATGATTAATATTGAACGTTACGGAAATACAACAGACGGAACCCTTCCTCTGCTTCTGTGGGAATGGGAAAAAAAGCTTAAAAAAGGTGACAAATTAATTTTTGCAACATTCGGTGCCGGCTTTACATGGGGTGCTATATATTTTAAATGGGCATACAATTCATAATTTAACATTTTTTAACAAAGGGAAATAACTTAAAAAATAGATATTTCAATATATTTACAGAAATTTATAAAAAATATTCTCATGGACTATAAAGAATTAAAAGATTTTATAAAAGCGGTTGCAAAATCCGGTGTAAGCGAAGTTGACATAAAAACAGAAAAAATGAGGTTAAGCGTCAAAGTAGGGACAGGTGGAAAAGGAGCAACACATACAGAAACAATTATTCAGCAAGTTCCTGTACACACAGCCCTTACAACAGGTCCTATTTTACAACAACCGATGCAGCAAAACTTGCAAACACAAGTACAGCCCCCTGTTAATACTGACGCAAAAGCTGAAACAGAGGATAATTCTAAATATATTACAGTTAAATCTCCGATGGTAGGAACTTTTTACAGAAAACCTTCTCCCGATAAAGATACATTTGTTAATATCGGTGATAATGTTAAAGAAAATACGGTTGTTTGTATTATTGAAGCCATGAAATTATTTAACGAAATTGAAGCAGAAGTATCCGGTAAAATTGTGAAGGTTTTAGTTGAGGATGCCAGTCCGGTTGAATTTGGACAAGATTTATTTTTGGTTGACCCAAGCTAAATAAATTAAATTCTAAACATTTTTTCTAAAATTCAAATTACTTAAACTCAGATGTTTAAAAAAATTCTAATTGCAAACAGAGGTGAAATTGCTCTTCGTATTATTCGCACATGCAAAGAAATGGGTATAAAAACCGTTGCTGTTTATTCAACAGCTGACAAAGAAAGTTTACATGTAAGATTTGCAGATGAAGCAGTTTGTATAGGACCTCCGCCCGCAAGTCAATCATATCTTGATATACCCAAAATTATTGCTGCCGCTGAAATTACAGATGCTGATGCAATTCATCCCGGTTACGGGTTTTTAGCAGAAAATGCAAAATTTTCTGCAATTTGTGAAAAACACGAAATTAAGTTTATCGGTCCGTCTGAAGATATGATAAACATGATGGGTGATAAAGCAACTGCAAAAAAAACAATGCGGAAAGCCGGAGTTCCTGTTGTTCCCGGCTCAAAAGACATTATTGACACACCGGAAGAAGGACTTAAACTTGCAAAGGAAATGTCTTATCCCGTTATGCTTAAAGCGACTGCAGGCGGCGGAGGAAAAGGAATGAGAATTGTTTTAAATGAAGATGAATTCATAGAAAAATGGGATGCAGCTTCACAAGAATCTTCGGCTGCATTTGGAAACGGAGATTTATACATGGAAAAATTCATCAACAATCCGCGTCATATTGAAATTCAAATTGTGGGTGACCAATTCGGAAATGCTGCTCATTTATCCGAAAGAGATTGTTCTGTTCAAAGACGTCATCAAAAACTAGTTGAAGAAACACCATCACCTTTTATGACAGACGAATTAAGAGAGAGAATGGGGGAAGCAGCTGTTCTTGCAGCTACGTCAATTAAGTATGAAGGAGTAGGAACTGTTGAGTTTTTGGTTGACAATAAACGCAATTTCTATTTCATGGAAATGAATACCAGAATTCAAGTTGAACACCCGATAACAGAGGAAGTTATTAACTTTGATTTAATTAAAGAACAAATTAAAGTTGCAGCAGGAGCTAAAATAAGCGGAAAAAATTATTATCCTAAGCAACATGCGATTGAATGTCGTATAAATGCAGAAGACCCTTATAATGATTTCAGACCTTCTCCCGGGAAAATAACAGTTTTACACACGCCCGGAGGACACGGCGTACGTGTTGATACTCACGTATATGCCGGATACACTATTCCTCCCCATTACGATTCAATGATTGCAAAATTAATAATTACGGCAAGAACAAGAGAAGAGGCAATTAAAAAAATGAGACGTGCATTAGATGAATTTGTAATTGAAGGAATTAAAACAACTATCCCTTTCCATGCAAAACTTATGAATGATAAAAAGTTTGCAGAAGGAGATTACACAACAAAGTTTATGGAAACATTTAAAATGGATTAAATCATTAAATATAAACAGATGAAGAAGCAAAATAATATTATTTCGGAACCGGGACTTACAAACCAACTTAAAAAAGGAACAACGATAAACGGTGATTTAACATCAGAAAGTGATGCAAGAATAGACGGAATTGTTAACGGAAATTTAAATGTTAAAGGTAAAATTATTATCGGCCCTACAGGAGAAGTTACCGGAGATATTACTTGCTCTGTTTGTGAAATTTCAGGAAAAGTTAAAGGGAAACTTAATATTGACAGCAGTTTAACTTTAAAATCCAGTGCAAATTATACCGGAGAAATGTCTTCAAACAAATTGATTATTGAGCCCGGTGCTGTCTTTAACGGTACATGCAAAATGGAATCTAAAAAAAATGCACCCGGATTTACGAACGAAAAAAAATAAAAGCTCAAAAAAACATAACCTGTCGTTAAAAAACTATGCAAAATATTCCGGCATTGCTTTTCAAATGGCGGCAATTATAATTATCGGAACATTCGGAGGATATAAATTAGACCAATATTTCGGTTTTGAAAAACACATTTTAACTCTTATTTTATCCTTGCTTTCTGTTATATTGGCTATTTATACTGCTATTAAAGATTTTCTGAAAAAATAATCAAGCTATGGAAAAACTCATTCGTAAGTTCATTTTAAAAACTATATTTATTACATTAATTTTTGCCGTTATTGCAGGAGTTATTTTTTCTTTTCTTTTAAAAGACCGGTATTTTGACACATTTCCGTTTATGCTTTTAATTTTTCCGATTGTTTCGGTTATTGCCCACATTCAACTTTTAAAAGCTACAAAAAAATCATTAGCCCGGTTTAATATTGCTTTTATGCTTAGTTTTATGTTGAAACTTTTTGTTTACATCGGGCTTGCTGCTACTATTATTTCTTTAGAAACAGAAAATAAAGCAACTTTTGTCATCAGTATTCTTTTAATGTACCTGGTTTATACAGTATTTGATGTTAAAATGATTTTGGATGATATGAAAAAAATGACTCCCGGTAAAAAACCGAATGACAGTTCATCAAATAATATTTAAAAGAGCAAAATTATTTCTATGAAGAATCTTCTTTCTGTAACATTTCTCTCAATCCTGCTATTTTTATCATATTCTTGCAAAAAAGATAATTTTAAACCTGAGAATATTGAACTTCCTGCTCCGGTAGGCAACCATCAAATTATTGAACATTATGCCTACACCCTTTCATATAATGAAGAACATGAGCAAGCTGACTGGGTTGCCTATGAATTAACAAAAGAAGAGGTTCTTAATCAAACCTATGACAGAACTGATGACTTCAGAGAAGACCCCAATGTTACAAGCACAAGTGCCCAACTTTCTGACTATGAGCCCACAAGCCAATCTTATGCCAGAGGGCATTTAGCACCTGCAGCAGATTTCAGGTGGTCTGAAACAGCAATGTCAGAAAGTTTTTATATGAGTAATATGTCTCCTATGTTACACGAATTTAACAGCGGTAAATGGTTTTATCTTGAAGCGGAAGTAAGAAATTGGGCTGAAATATATGACGGGGTTTATGTTATAACAGGGGGAATATTAAAAGACGGATTACCAACAATCGGAACAAGCGGAGTCAGCATTCCCGAAAAGTTTTACAAAATAATTTTAGACCCGGATGAAGAAAAAGCAATAGCTTTTATTATGCCAAACGAAGATATCAGAGACACATTTAAAAATTATGCTGTAACAATTGATAAAGTTGAAGAAGAAACCGGTCTTGATTTTTTTCCCGGTTTAGAAGATAAACTTGAAGAAAAAATTGAATCTACGCTAAATATGTCAAAATGGACATTTGACTACTATAAATAGTTCATGTTTATTTAATATAATCTTCATACACATCTTTGATTCCCTCTTTTAGTCCTATCTTTTCTTTCCATCCCAAATTATTTAGCTTTTCTACATTAAGTAACTTTTGAAAAGTTCCGTCAGGTTTGTCTGTGTCCCAAATAATATTACCCTTATAATTAACAATTTCAGTTTTTATTAAATCTGCAAGCTCCGAAATTGAAATATCTCTTCCCGTACCGATATTAATATGTGTATTCCTTATTTCCTGATTTGTTAGAGGATAAACAGCTTTTTCAATATTGTAATTATTCGATAATATCTTTTCAAAATCAATATTTTCTGCAATATGTACACATGCATCCGCCAAATCATCAGAATGTAAAAATTCTCTTCTCGGTTTTCCGCTTCCCCATAAAGTTATTGAATTTTCTGAAATACCGTACTTTTTTAAAACATTCAAAATTTCGCCTTGCCCGGCTTCACCGTTAACTCCCTCAATGGGCAACTTATTCAAATCTTTTTTTATTGTTTCAAATTTATTTTCATTCAGAGCTTTGCCCAAATGCATCTTTCTGACCAGTGCAGGCAAAACATGAGATTTTTCTAAATCAAAATTATCGTTAAGTCCGTATAAATTTGTCGGCATTACGGCAATAAAATTTGTTCCGTATTGTAAATTATAACTTTCAATCATTTTAATTCCTGCAATTTTTGCAATTGCATAAGGTTCGTTTGTATATTCAAGTTCAGAAGTTAATAAAAAATCTTCCTCCATCGGTTGCGGGCTGTTTTTGGGGTAAATACACGAACTTCCCAAAAAAACAAGTTTCTCGACATCCGCTAAATAAGATTGATGAATTATGTTGTTCTGAATTTGCAAATTATCATAAATAAATTCGGCTCTGTATGTATTATTTGCTACAATACCGCCTACCTTTGCCGCTGCCAAAAAAACAACATCCGGTTTTTCCTTTTCAAAAAAATCCTTTACCGTTTGCTGGTTTCTTAAATCATATTCAGAATGAGGAGTAAAAATAAAATTAACATATCCGTTTGATTTTAAGCCCCTTACTATCGAGCTCCCGACTAAACCGTTTGCTCCTGCAACATATATTTTTGAATCTTTATTCATAATTTATTTATTCCTTTAAACAAAATTCAAAATAAGTAATAATTTTTTAACTTTGAGAACTTATAAAAACAAAACCGATGAAAGTACACCGATTAGTTTTCAGTTCATTTGAAGTTAACACTTACATTGTCAGCGATAAATCTAACGAATGTGTTATTATTGACCCTGCTTGCAAGAATAAACAAGAGCAAAATTATTTACTGAACTTTTTGAAGGAACAACGTTTAAAACCGGTAAAATTATTAAACACGCATTGCCATCTCGATCACGTTTTTGGGAATAAATTTGTAAGCGATACATTCAACCTTGAAACCGAAGCACATAAAGAAGAAGAATTTAATATTACAAATTCTGTCAATGCAGCAAATCTTTACGGTGTACAAATGGAAAAACCTTACCCGGTAAAAAAATTTCTTAAAGAAGGCGATAAAATTAAGTTCGGGGTTTCAGAATTAGAAATGTTTCACGTCCCGGGGCATACAGCAGGAAGTATCGTTTTTTATAATAAAAAAGAAAAACTTGCAATAGTCGGAGATGTTCTTTTTAACGGCAGCATAGGAAGAACCGATCTTCCCGGCGGAGATTTCGATACTTTAATAAACGGCATAAAAACCAAATTATTTAAATTGGACGATTCGGTAACGGTATATCCGGGACACGGTCCGGCAACAAGCATAGGAAAAGAAAAACAAACCAATCCGTTTTTATCCGGAACTCAATTATAAACTGTTATCTCTTTTCTTAAACTATGTTTAAAAAATACTTTTTTTATTGATAATTATCACCTCAAACAAAATAGTAATTACTAATTTTACTGAAAAACAGAAAAGAAATATAAGTATTTTATTTAACTTATAATAAGCACATTAACCATGCAAACAGATAGGTTTTCAAATCGTCACATCGGCCCTCGCAACAATGACATTAAAGATATGTTATCAACAATCGGTTTAAATTCCGTTGATGAATTAATTGATAAAATTGTTCCTGATTCTATTCTTTTGAAAAAAGAATTAAAACTTGATAAAGCAATAAGTGAATATGATTATCAAAAGAATATTGCAAAAATAATTGCAAAAAATAAAATATATAAAACATATATAGGAACGGGATATTACAATACAATAAGCCCTGCCGTTATTATCAGAAATGTTCTTGAAAACCCTGTTTGGTACACTTCTTACACACCTTATCAGGCAGAAATTTCACAAGGAAGATTAGAAGCTCTTTTAAATTTCCAAACCGTTATTACCGAATTAACAGCTTGCGAAATTGCAAATGCTTCTTTATTAGATGAAGCAACAGCAGCATCCGAAGCAATGATAATGATGGCAAATTCTCGTAACCGAAAAGCTGTTAAAGAAGGAACAAATGTTCTTTTTGTTGACGAAAACATTTTTCCGCAAACATTAGAAGTGATTCTCGGTAAAGCTGAGCCTTTGGACATTAAAATTGAAACCGGCAGCTTTAAAAGTTGCGAACTACATGATAAAATTTTTGGTGCAATAATTCAATATCCTGCAAATGACGGAAAAATTTATAATTATTCCGAGTTCACAAAAGCAGCACATGAAAAAGGAATTTTAGTAAGTGTCGCAGCTGATTTATTAAGCCTTGCAATTTTAACTCCTCCCGGAGAATGGGATGCCGACATTGTTTTCGGCACAACACAACGTTTCGGAATTCCTATGGGCTACGGCGGACCTCATGCAGCATATTTTGCAACAAGAGAAAATTTCAAAAGAAAAATTCCCGGCAGAATTATAGGTGTTTCAAAAGATGTTCACGGTAACAAAGCATTACGTATGGCATTGCAAACTCGCGAGCAGCATATAAAACGAGAAAAAGCAACCTCAAACATTTGTACGGCACAGGCTCTTTTAGCAACAATGGCAGGGATGTATGCTGTTTATCACGGAAAAGAAGGTTTGATTGATATTGCTTCATCAATTCATGCAAAAGCAAACATTATTTCCGAACAAATTACAAAACTCGGCTATAAACAAGAAAATGAAAATTATTTTGACACACTAAAAATACAACTTCCCGATTCAGTACCGGTAAAAGAGCTTAAAAAAATTGCAATTAAGAAAAAAGTAAATTTCAGATATTTTTCCGAAAATAGAATAGGAATAAGTATAAACGAAACAACTTCAATTCTTGATATAAACAATATACTTCGTGTATTTTCATTAGCAATCGGGAAAGACATTAAAAAAATTACTAAAATTGAAAATAGTTTCAGCTTTAATTCAAAATTTAAACGGCGAACATCTTTTTTAAAGCAGGACGTTTTCAAAAAATATCATTCCGAAACAGAAATGATGCGCTACATTAAAATGCTTGAACGCAAAGATATGTCATTAACACATTCTATGATTTCTTTGGGTTCTTGCACAATGAAACTTAACCCTGCAACTCTGATGATGCCTTTAAGCAGTCCGTATCTTGGAGAAATTCATCCTTTTGTTCCGAAAAATCAAGCAAAAGGTTATCATCAGATATTTGAAGAACTAAAAAATGATTTATTAGAAATCACAGGTTTTGATGATATTACATTTCAGCCTAATTCCGGAGCATCGGGAGAATACACCGGACTAATGATTATCAGAGAATACCAAAAAACAACTATAGAAGAAAACAGGAATATTGTACTAATTCCGGCATCTGCTCACGGTACAAATCCGGCAAGTGCAGTTATGGCAGGTATGGAAGTTGTTATTGTTAAATGCGATGAAAACGGTAATATTGATGTTGAAGATTTAAAAGCAAAAGCAGAAGAGCATAAAGAAAATTTATCTGCAATGATGATTACATATCCTTCTACACACGGTGTGTTTGAAACAGAAGTTGTTGAGATGTGTAAAATAATTCACAAAAACGGAGGGCAAGTATATATGGACGGTGCAAACATGAACGCACAAGTAGGAATAACAAATCCGGCAAAAATTGGTGCTGATGTTTGCCACCTTAACTTACATAAAACATTTGCAATTCCTCACGGCGGAGGCGGTCCCGGAGTAGGTCCCGTTGCAGTTGCAAAACACCTTTCAGGATTCTTACCCGGACACCCGACAGTAAAAACAGGAGGAAAAAATGCAATTAAAGCTGTTTCGGCAGCACCTTGGGGCAGTGCAAGTATTCTTGGTATCACACACGGATACTTGAAAATGTTGGGAGCAGACGGGCTGCTTAATTCAACAAAAACAGCAATTTTAAATGCAAATTATATTGCCGCTTCCTTAAAAAACTATTTTAAAATTCTTTATACCGGAAAAAACGGTTATGTTGCACATGAAATGATTTTAGAATGTCGAAACTTCAAACAAGAAGCCGATATAAATGAAGCCGACATAGCAAAACGGCTTATGGATTACGGCTTTCATGCTCCTACACTTTCATTTCCCGTTCACGGAACATTAATGGTTGAGCCTACGGAGAGCGAGTCGAAACAAGAAATGGATAAGTTCATTGAATCAATGATTTCAATATACAACGAAATTCAAGACATAAAAAACGGCAAATGTGATAAACATGATAATATGTTGAAAAATGCACCACATTGCGAGCAAGTGCTAATTTCTGACAACTGGGAACATAAATATTCCCGAGAAACAGCGGCTTATCCTTTATCGCATATCAGAACAAATAAGTTTCAAATTCCGGTAGGCAGGATTGATGATGCATACGGTGACCGAAATTTGTTTTGTACATGCGACCCCGTTGAAAGTTTTGAATGATTAATTTCTGTTTGTCTTTAGAAGCTGTTAAAAAATAAAGATTTTTAACACAAGAAGACAAAAAATGAATTAACCTTTTTTTGCAGACAATAGTCTCAGGTACAGCTTTTCTTTTAAAACAACGAAAATTATAAAGCTCAAAATAAAACCTGTGTTTACTAAATACTTAACAGAGCCTTTAAATTCAAAAAATAAACTTCCGGCGTAGATTGCTCCGGCAAACAGTACATAAATAAATATATCTTTTAAGGGGTAGTTTATTCTGTAATATTTTCTTCCTAAGAAATATGAAATAATCATCATTGCCAAATAGCAAGAAAAATGAGCCCATGCCGAACCGAGATAACCGAAAACAGGAATTAACACCGTGTTTACGCCAATGGTTATTAATGCCCCTACTCCTGCGATGTATGCTCCGTATTTAGTTTTATCGGTAAGCTTAAACCAAACAGATAAATTATATACAACACCCAAAAACAAATTGGCAACCAGCAAAATCGGTATAATATCCAAGCCCACCCAATAACTTTCATTGCTGATGAAATATTTAACAATATCAATATAAAGCATTATGCTTAAGAAGATAAATAATCCGAAAATCACAAAATATTTCATTACTGCAGCATAAACTTTTTTTGCATTTTCTTTTTTCTCTTGGCTGAAAAAGAATGGTTCCGCAGCATATCTGAAAGCTTGAATAAACAAAATAACCAAAACAGACAATTTATAGTTTGCTCCGTATATTCCTATTTGCGACATAACATATTCATGAGCGTTTTCAATTCCTTCGGGAATAACAATTAGGTATTTTAATAAAATCCTGTCGATTACTTCATTAATCATTCCCGCCAAACCTGCGAACAACAAAGGGAAGCCGTAAAACAAAAGTTGTTTTAATAACTTTTTTGAAAAAATAAGTTTAGCTTTTAAAAAATCAGGTAAAAATAATAACAGCGTAACGGAAGATGCAATTAAATTAGAAATGAAAATATATCCTATACCTATGTTCTTCGAATAAAAGCCGGAAATAAAAGAATCGGGATTGTTTTCTGATAAAATAGGACATAACAGTAAGAAAAATAAATTTAACCCTATGTTTAACCCTATATTTATAAATTTAAAGGTTACAAATTTAATTGCTTTATTTTCCCGTCTTAATTTAGCAAACGGAATTGCAGTTATTGAATCAAGCCCGATAATAAAAGCAAACCAAACGATATATTCAACATTATCAGGGTATTGCAAGGTGTCAGCAATAGATTTTGAAAACAAAATTACAACTGCAATAAAAAGACTTGAAGTAAAAAGAATAGGTGAAACAGCTGTTGAAAAAACTTTTGAGGGGTTGTCGTGTTTTTCGGAAAACCTGAAGTATGCAGTTTCCATTCCGTATGTTAAAAAAACCATTAAAAATCCGGCATAGGCAAATAATTCTGTAACAATCCCGTATTCAGACGTTACAAACAGGCTTGTGTATAACGGAACCAGAAGGTAATTTAAAAACCTTCCGACAATACTGCTTAAACCGTAAACAGCTGTTTGTCCTATCAGTTTTTTTATCGGACTTGCCATAAATGTAAAATTTTGCCAAAATTAATATTATCCTAAAAAAACTCTCTGATAAAAGAGAGTTTTTGTTTTTTAATTTTTTGGTCTGTTCATTTTATTACTTTTTTCTGGTAGTAATATATTCAACCAAATCCGATAATGCTTTTTTTGCTTCTGATTCCGGAAAAGTTATTAACTTACCAAGAGCCATATTTTTATATTCATTCATTTTTTCTTCCGTATATTCTAATCCTCCTTTTGATTTAACGAAATTCATTACAATTTCAACCTTTTCTTTGTTTGAATTATGCTTTTGAATTATTCTCAGGATATGTCTTTTTTCTGACTTTTCAGCTTTGCTTAACGCAAAAATAAGCGGCAGTGTTATTTTTTTTTCTTGAATATCATTCCCGGTAGGTTTTCCGGTAAGGTTTGTTTTTTGATAGTCAAATAAATCATCTTTAATTTGAAATGCAATACCTGCATATTTCCCGAATTCTTTTAAATGTTGCATTTCATCATCATTTGCACCTGCTGATTTTGCACCCGCTGCACTGCAAGAAGCAATTAAGGTTGCCGTTTTTTTGTAAATAATCTCAAAATATGTTTCTTCGGTAATATCTAATTTTCTCGATTTTTCGATTTGTAAAAGCTCTCCTTCCGCCATTTCTTTCACTGCCTCGGAAACAATTTCCAAAAGCTTATATTCTTTATTGTTAACGGCAAGCAATAATCCTTTCGAAAGCAAGAAATCACCGGTAAGAACTGCAATTTTTGATTTCCATAAAGCATTTATTGAGAAAAAACCACGTCGTTTATCAGCATCATCAACCACATCATCATGTATAAGAGTAGCAGTATGCATCAATTCAATTAAAGTTGCTGCGGTATAAGTGCTTTTTTTGATGTCTCCGAATAGTTTTGCTGCCAAAAACACAAACATAGGTCTCATTTGTTTTCCTTTTCGTCTGATAATGTAGTTCATAACAATATCAAGCAAAGGAACTTTACTTTTTACGGCTTTTTTAAAGAAACCGTCAAATTCTTTCATTTCTTCCCCGATAAGAGCCTTTATTTCTTTAATTTTTGACATTAAAATTATTTAAACAACATAAAACGACCTCTTCCGCATGAAGCATCTCCCCAGAAAGCAAAGAAATAATTAACCTCTAAAATTATTTGAACTGATGCCGGATTTGTCGGATAGCTTTTTGCATAGTTCGGAAAATAATAACCGTCACCCGTAACATTATATGCTGCATTTGGTGTAATATCAGTAAAAGAATAAGATAATCTTGCTCCCAAATTAACATCAAGTCGTTCGTTACTGTATAAGCCGGCACCGAAACCTAAAACAATACTTGTAAATTTAGGCTCATAATTTCCGATTAAATTAGGTCTGACTATTGCAGATGTTGTTGTATTCGTTTCTTCTATTGATTTTATTGTTGAAAGTTTAGGCCCCACCTCTATGTAAACTCCGGTATTCCCCGTATATCTGAAAAACGGCAATATGTCCAATGTTTTCATTGCTAAATCTTTATCATACACTTCATTTGTGTTAATAATTGTGTATTTCTGGTTGTATTTTGAAAATAACAAATCAGCCCCGAAACCTATATTGTCTCCTATTGTAAAAGTAAACCTTCCGCCGAATGATTGGCTCATTGAAAAATAGTTTAAATCAACATTTCCGTCTTCAATAATATCAACATTTAAAAGGACCGAGTTTCCTATTCCGGTTTTTGCCGCTAAGCTGAACCATTTTACTGTTTGTGTTCGTCTTTGAGAACTTGCTGTGTTTATAAAAAAAACACCTACTAAAAAAAATAATAAAAACTTTTTCATTTCAGTCTGTATTTAAATTTAAAAATATAAAAGTAATAATTTTTTCGGTTTTTATATTAAATTAAGTTTTAATAGCTTTGGGGCATAAAAAACAAATTAATTATGACAGAATTTTTTGATAAAACATTTTACGGAAATACAATTGCAGAATGGTTAGTTGCATTGTTAATTATTGTAGGAACTTTTGTTTTGGCAAAGGCTCTTTACTGGGTTTCGGGAAATATTATAAAGAAGCTTACTAAGAAATCAAAGTCGCAATTAGATGATTTAATTGTAGATAAAATTGAAGAACCGATTATTTTAGCCCTTGTTTTAGGCGGTTTTTGGTTTGGTGTAGCTTATTTAAACCTCTCGGAAGGATTTGCAGCATTTATGGACAAAGCATTTTATGTTGCAATAACATTTGATGTTTCGTGGTTAATTGTGAGGCTTGTTGATGCTATAATAGTTGAATATTTAACACCGCTCGTTAAAAAAACAGACGGAGACTTAGACGACCAACTTCTTCCGATAATAAGAAAAAGTTTAAAAGCTGTTATATGGATTGTTGCCATAGTTGTGGGGTTGAATAATGCAGGATATGACGTAGGGGCTTTAATTGCAGGGCTCGGATTAGGAGGTTTGGCATTTGCAATGGCAGCAAAAGATTCTGTTGCAAATCTTTTCGGAGGAGTTTCGGTTTTTATGGATAAACCGTTTAAAATTAATGACAGAATTCAATTAGACGGGTTTGACGGAACAATCACGGACATAGGATTAAGAAGCACAAAATTAAAAACATTAAACGGAAGAATTGTAACAATTCCGAACCATAAATTTACGGGATCATACATTGAAAATGTCAGTTCCGAACCCAGCAGAAAAATGGCATTGTCATTAGGTTTAACTTATGATATGACAGCAGACGATATTCAAAGAGGAATTGAGATTCTTAAAGAAATTGATAAGAATAGTAAATATACGGAAGACGAATGTGTTGCCATTTTTGAAACATTCGGAGATTTTTCTTTAAATATTACTTATATATATTACATAAAACCGGGAGAAGACATTTGGGCGGCAATCAATGATACAAATTTTGAGATTTTAAGGAAATTCAATGAAGCAAAATTAGGCTTTGCATTTCCCACACAAACTATTATTACTCAAAATAATTGAACTTAGTTGACGAAAAATATAGAAAACATTTATGAAAAATCCTTTTTTTGAACAAACAAGTGCTCCGCTAAAGATTATTTTTTTTATGTTTATTATTGTGGGGTCTTTTTTTGTGCTTTTATTTTTAGGTACTGTTATTTCAATTCTTGTTTTTCAAATTGACTTTTCAAATTTTGCTTCTTCTTTTGATTTTTCAAATCCCGGTAATATTTCTTTTATAAAGTTTATGCAGGCGGTTCAGCACTTGGGGATATTTGTATTGCCTCCGATTATTGCTGCATATTTATTTTCTAAAAAACCTAAAACTTATTTAAGTGCCGATAAAAGCAGTTCGGCATTTTTATTTTTGGTTACTTTTTTAATTGTTCTTTTTATTATTCCGATAAGCGGCTATTTAGGGAGTTTAAACTCTCAAATGTCTTTGCCTGAAAGCTTAGCCGGCTTAGAAGAAAAGATGAGATTAGCCGAAAAAAGTGCTGAAATTGCAACTTCTGCATTTTTAGATGTTTCGACAATAGGCGGTTTGCTGGTAAATTTATTTGTTATAGCTGTTTTACCTGCCGTAGGAGAAGAGTTCTTTTTTCGGGGAATTTTGCAGAAATTATTTAAAGATTGGACTAAAAACATTCATGTTTCCGTATTTATTACAGCAATATTGTTTAGTGCAGTTCATATGCAGTTTTTTACTTTTTTACCAAGATTTATTTTAGGCTTATTGTTCGGATATTTGTTGGTTTGGTCTAAAAATATATGGATCCCCGTTTTTGCACATTTTGTTAATAATGCAATTTCTGTATTAGTTTATTTTTTTACCGAAAGTGCCGAAAAAGTTGAACAAACGGAAGATGCCATAGCACAACCGACGGCTTTATTCATGACGTTTGCTTTATTCGGGATATTTTTATTTCTGTTTTACAGAAGGACACATAAAAAAGTGCCTAATCCGGAATTATGACTGTTCGTTTTAATGCTTAACTTTATGAAATTATATTAATTTTGATACCTTGATTTTACAAATAAATATAACCAGATGCCAAAAACAGCTTTCATTACAGGAATTACAGGGCAAGACGGAGCATATCTTGCAGAATTTTTATTGAAAAAAGGATACATTGTCCACGGTTTAAAAAGAAGAAGTTCTTTGTTCAATACGGACAGAATAGACCATTTATATCTTGACCCGCATGTTGAAAATCGTAAATTTATTCTGCATTACGGAGATTTAACAGACTCAACAAATCTTATTCGGATTATTCAAGAGGTTCAACCGGATGAAATCTATAACTTGGCAGCTATGAGCCATGTTAAAGTCAGTTTTGAAACCCCGGAATATACTGCTAATGCCGACGGAATCGGAACCCTAAGAATTTTAGAGGCCGTAAGACTATTAAACCTGACTAAAAAAACTAAAATATATCAAGCCTCAACAAGTGAATTGTTCGGACTTGTTCAAGAAGTTCCTCAAAAAGAAACTACGCCTTTCTATCCTCGAAGTCCATACGGTGTTGCAAAAATGTATGCTTACTGGATAACGGTAAATTATCGAGAAGCTTATAATATGTTTGCTTGTAACGGCATTTTATTTAATCATGAATCTCCAATCAGAGGAGAAACCTTTGTAACCAGAAAAATTACAAGAGCAACATCCAAAATTGCATTGGGCTTGCAGGAAGTTCTTTATGTCGGGAATCTTTCGGCAAAACGAGACTGGGGGCATGCAAAAGACTATGTAAAAGCCATGTACCTGATGATGCAACAAGACAAACCGGAAGATTTTGTAATAGCAACCGGAAAAACTACATCCGTTCGAGATATGATTAAAATGGCCTTCAAAGAAGTCGGTGCAGAACTGGAGTTTAAAAATCAAGGTCAGGATGAAATAGGAATTATCAAGTCTGCAACGGGAGAATTTTCCGACAACTTAACAGAAGGAAAAGTTGTAATAAAAGTTGATCCGTCATATTTCCGCCCTACGGAAGTAGATTTATTAATAGGCGACCCGACAAAAGCAAATACTAAACTCGGGTGGAAACCGGAATATACTCTCGAACAATTAATCACAGAAATGGTTCAAAGCGACTTAAAATTGATGAAAAAGGATAAGTTTTTGAAAAATTCCGGGTATGAAATAAAGAATTATTTTGAGTAAAACACAAACATCAGCGATTTTTAAGACGAGTAAAAAGAGAAAAAATAAAACCGAGATTATTCCGGGAATAGTTCTGATATGTGTGCTTTATGCTTCCAAAACCACTATTAAAATCTGCGATTCCTTTAATATTCGACCCGGCAAAATCTAAAACAAGATCTGTTCCTGCATAATTTTTAAGAAATAAATCAACTAATAAATACCCGACCTTATTTTTTCGACCCGTTTCGTTTATTGCAGAAAAGATAACAGCTCTTTTATATTTTATTATAAAGCCGGCTGAACCACAAATATTTCCGCTTTTATCATAAGCATTATACAAAATAAAGCAGTCATTTTTTTGAGCGAAACTTAAAACATCTCGCATTCTTTCAAATAGGTAATTCGGAATTTTGTTGCCCGTAAGCTGTTTTTTTAAAAAAATAAGTCCGGAAATGTTTTGTTCTTTTTTCACGGCAATATTTTTTTTATAACTCCTGTTAACGTTTTTTCTGTGGTTTTTTGAATAGCTCTTTTTGAGTTCGTTATACTGTTTTTTAAGTTGGAGTTCGTAAGTTATGTTTTCTGTATGTGTGAAGTTTGGAACTTCAATAATTTCAAAAGAGTTTTGCTTAATGTTAATTACCTTAAATTTAGGCGGAATTTTTGAGAAAAACTTGTTTAACAGATCAAAGTCAATTTCTTTTTCAGAAAAAACACCCAGCCTGGCAGAAAAAAAAGGATTATAAATATAGTTTATAAAAAACTTTCTTTTATGTATTATAGGCATTACAGATATATAATCATTTTCAACTATGGCGTCCCATCCCGGGCATAGCCTGTCTAAGTACCAAGAAAGGGCATAAACAATTCTGTTTTTTGAAACACTGATACAATTATCCCATTTCTTTTTATCAATATTTTTGTGTTTTATATATCTCAAAATATCCGTTGTCAATAGTAGTATTATTCTGGTATTTTAACTTTTATATGCCCCGAGTTTCTTCAAAACTTTTGCAGGATTTCCTCCTATAAGTTGATTGTTTTCAGGAAAAGATTTTGTTACAACAGAACCGGCTGCAACAATCGTGTGTTCTCCAAGTTCAACTCCGGGCAAAATTATACTGTTTGCCAGAAGTAAAGAGTTTTTTCTGATAATTATAGGCATTCCCGGCATATAATCGTTATAATTATCGGGCGAGTGATTCTTGCTTATAATATATACTCCCGGACCTATCCAAACATTTTCTTCTATAATAATTCCGTTTCTTCCGTCAATATAGCAATTAACAGCTCCGCCGGGGTTCTTTTCCGTATTTTTTTTTATTTTTTTGTGGCAAATAATTTGAGAAGTAAAATGTACAGGCCAAGGAACCTTTCTGTTTATTCCTATTATTTTTTGCATAATAAACAAAATTGTCAACTTTTTAACAGAGTAATAAACAGACAAATCCATTTGTTTGTAAAACAAGCGGAAAAATTTCAGAACCAATAATTTAAAAAAACTTTTCATCTGATGTATTTATATTTTAAAACGGTGTTTTTTTAAAACAAGATAACCGATAATCCCCAAAACAATATACAAAGATGCTCCGAAAAATGAAAAATAAGTCAATAAAATAATAAGTTTTTGTCCTTTGCATAAAATAAAAATTAAAATAGCCGTCCCTAAAAAAACAATTTGCCAAATTAAAAGAATTTGTTGAAGTTTAAGAAATGAAAAAACACTGCTTACATTTCTTGTTGCAAATCCGGCAACTGCAATTGGTATAAGAGCTTGTGCAATATTGCCCGAAAAAGCCCAATTTTCTCCCAAAACAAAACCAAAAAGCTCTCTTCCCCAAATCAACACCGGAAACAGAATTAATAAAGCTGAAAGAAAAGAAATTAAATATGAATAAAAATATAAGCGAAGCTTGTTTTTTGTGGTTGTAATTTTTTGATAAAAAACCGTTGTAAAAGAACTGCTTATAAAGTTAAGCGGGTAATTTATGACTTTACTTGCCTGTAAATACAGCCCGACAATTGTTGTGTTGAACAGAAATGTAAGAACATATATAAGAATGTCAACAGAAATAGAGTTTAGGAATGCCATAGGCATTGAAAAAATCGGAAAATTCTTATTTTCTTTTATTTCTTTTTTTAAAGTTGCTTTATTAATAACTAAATTTTTTAATGGATTAAGCCTTCTGTTTTTTAAGAATAACAGAAAAACAGAAGAAAACTGTCCGATAATTTCCCCCGCAATAAGACCAAACTCTTTTAATATAAAAAACCCAAAGCCTATTTTTGAGGATACAGATGTGCTGTTTTTTGCAATATAGGAAAAGGCAATACTTTTAAATTCTTTTTTTCGACTGAACCAGTTGTAAAAAATTTTATATGTTCCCAGAAAAAAAACAGACAGCGGAACAAAATACAAAACAGACTTGTAACCTTCGGTGTTCAGCAAACCGGAAATTTGTTCATTGAAGATTAAAACAAAAAAAAGGCTTAAAACAGAAGTAACTACAACCAAACCAAAACTTAAAGCAAAAAGGTGTAACGCTCGGGTATCTTCTTTCGGCAACATTATTGCTAACTCAAAGCGACCGGAAGATATTGACGCAATAACTGATGAAAGACTAAAAAATACTCCGAATATTCCAAATTCCTCCGGAGTATATATTCTTGTTAATATCGGTATTGCCAGAATACTGATTATTTGGGCAATTGCTGTTCCCGACATTAATGTTAGAAGGCTTTTCGCAAAATCTTTTTTAATTACCTTTTTTAAATTAAAACTGATCAATTTCTTTGTTTTAGGAATAAGTTTATCTTCGTCTCCGAAAAGAAACAATAAACTTGTTAATTTTTTTCGCTGTTTTTCTTGCAAAAACACAACAACCGTCTTTTATATCAATATCCTCTATGCTTCAATTTTCATTATCTTGTGAAATCTATATTGTATGTTTTTTTTAAGTTTAAAATATCCTCTTCTAACATTTTGTATGCAAACGAATATTCCTCGTCATTTATTTTATTATATTCTTTAGCCTGCTTGTTCATGTCTGCAATTTTTTTTACTGTCCCGGTTTTAATGAGAAAACGATTAATAAAGGAAGGAATAATTTTCTTTAAAAAAAGTCTTGTCGGATTATTTCTGTTAACTAAAAACTGTTGAAGCTTTTTTGAGCGAACTTTAAAGGCTTTATTTTTAATATTGTCGTTTATATTTAGATTTTTATATTCTATGTTAAAGAAACCGGATATTTGCCTGAGAACAAACGGAATATTATCTTTTAAATCAGACGTTTTTAATAAAAGAAAGTTTTCTTTCGGAAAAAATTGCATCCAATATTGAAGCCCGGAATAATACTTACTTCGTAAAATATTACACATATTGTTTTTCTGTACAATATCATCAGAATTTTCAAACTCTTTTTCTTGCTGACAAGCATCAATAAAACTAATGTTTTTATTTATGTAACCGTTTCTGACAGAGTAATTATAACCTGAAAATGCACGTAAAACAGGATCTCGCAGAACCAATACAATCTTCATATTCGGATTATATTGTTTTGTTTTTTCTGGGGCATTTTTATCAATTAAAAGATATGTGTCTGCAGTAATTTTACATCTTCCGTCATTTTTAAAAAACGAATTAAGGTATGTGTCTCCTTTTTGAAATAGATCTTCAAACGCAAAAAAGTGAACTTCTTTTTCTTTGGAGAAATCAATTGAAGGATGCACATCCATATATGATGCAAGTGTTGTTGTGCCTGCTCTGGCAGCTCCGATTATTATACCTTCAACTTTTTTCATTTTGTATTGCCAAAAATAAAAAACAATTTTTCTTTTTCAACGACTTATATTGATATTATTCAGAAATCAAAAAAAGAATATATACAATATGCTAACTTTTTGTTAATTTTACAAAATTATCTTTTTAATAAAGAGGCTTTGTTAAAATGACAAAAACACAACAACTTAAAAACTTCAGTTACTTCGGAGGTTCCCATATCGGAAATGTCCGTGAAGAAAATGAAGACGCATTTACTCATTTTGAAACAGTTAACGGAAGTTTTTTTGTGTTGTGTGATGGCATGGGAGGAATTAAGGGCGGAAAAAAGGCCGCAGAAATTACAATTAAGCAAATTGAAAAATACTTGTCGGAAGAATGGGAGGAAAATCCACAAATTCTGATAAAAAACGCAATAGAATTTGCAAACAACAAGGTTTTCGAATATTTTGAAAAAAGAAGTCTCGGACAAAAGCCCGGAACAACAATTGTTTTAGTTCTTATCCGAAATAATAAGGTTTATTATGCACATGTCGGCGACAGCAGAGTTTATTACCAAACCGGAAAAAAAATATTTGCATTAACACAAGACCATTCTTTCGTAATGAACTTAGTAAACCGAAAAATTATTACGGAAAATGAGGCAAGAGAGCATATCAGGCGAAACGAAATTACAAAAGCAGTCGGAATTAAGGAATTTGCCGACCCGTCAGTTTGTAAAGATTTTATTAGTCCCGTTGATAATGATTACATTCTTTTATGCTCTGACGGACTAACCAACGAACTGACAAACAAAGAAATACTTAACATTTTATTAAATAATAAAGATATTGACAAAAAAGTTAATTTGCTGATTAACAATGCTCTTGATAACGGGGGAGACGATAATATAACAGTACAACTGATTCGCTTTTATAATACCGGAAAAGAAACAAATACTGATTTTTTAAAAAAACAGTCAAAGTCGAAAAAAGTTAAAACGCGTTTTTTTTATTTGTTCGTTTTCCTTTTTTTAGTCTCATCAGTGCTTATTATTCGATATTTTATTAAAGACCCCGTTGTAGTAAAAAAGGACAACAAGTCAAGTTCTGCATTACTTATATACAAAAAGCAAAGTAACGACACTTTAATAAATGTTTTCATAAAAGCAGGGTCAAAAACGAATGATATTCATAAAAGATTCAATATACAGCCTGAAGAAATAGGTCGTGCAACCGGATTATCGGAACATAAAAGTTTTATTAAATACTATATCCCCGTAAAAGATGTTTATAAAAAAAGAGTCGGGAAATATATTTATTCGTATCCGGATATTAAAAAACGTAATATGATTGACATCTTAATTGCAAATAAAAAGAACGAACTTTTTTTTATCCCGGGGGAAATAATAATAATACCGAAAAAACAAAAATAAATGGTCGGCGAATACATAAATGATTACGAAATAGACGAAATTATTGATGAGGGCGGCATGGCAATTGTTTATCTCGGTATTCATAAAGTTTTGAAACGAAGAGTTGCCGTAAAAATGCTAAATCCTATATTAGAAAAAAATCCTCAATATAAAAAACGCTTTATAAATGAAGCGAAATTACTTTCCAAGCTTAACCACCCGAATATAATCGGTTTATATGATTTTGTTGAAAACGATCTGGGAACATTTCTAATAACCGAATATGTAAAAGGACAAACGCTTGATGCTTATGTTGATTTGGTATCAGGCCCGATGCCGGAAACAAAAGCTGTCAAATTAATTGTTCAAATTTTAGATGCTGTCGGACACATGCACTCAAAAAACATGATACACAGGGATATAAAACCGTCGAATATTATGATAACTTCCGACAATACCATAAAATTAATTGACTTCGGAATAGCAAAACATTTAAGGAAAAACCAAGCATTGGTCACACAAGACGGAGCAAAACTCGGAACAACAATTTTTATGAGCCCGCAGCAAGTAAAAGGAAAGGTGCTCGACAGAAGGACTGATATTTATTCAATCGGAGCAACACTTTTTTATATCTTAACAGGGCAATATCCGTATGATAAAAACAAAAGTGAATATGAAATTTACAATAAAATTGTTACGCAACCCTTCCCAGACCCTCACAGGTTTTATGTCGGAGTTTCCGACAAAATGCGAAACATAATCAGTAAAGCAACACAAAATCAACCGTTAAACAGGTTCCAGTCTTGCGACGAATTAAGCATAGCTCTTTTAAATACACAAACAAAAAAAACAAAATCAGCAACAATTTCTTTGCAAACAAAAATAATCGATGCTGCAGAAATAGATATAAGAAAACCCGTACTCGGAAATGAATTTAAACAAAATATTATAATGCTTTTTGCTGCAATTGTATTCACGGCAATGATTATTACGGGCTTATATTTTTTGTCAAAAAAAGATGAGCGACAAATAATTGATAACAATGCATATTTACTTGAAGCAGACAGCTTAGGTGCAAAAAAAACAGAAAAACTTCATTATGGTGAAACTGTCAGAATAATCAAGAAGCCCGAAGACGGAATAATTAAAAAACCGTGGTATAAAGTAAGAAGTTTAAGAAATAATGTCGGTTATGTTTATGCGGACTATGTTGAGGTATCTCCTGTTTTCGCACAAATAAATGCAATTTTTGGAAATAGTTTGGCAGGAACAATAATCCCGGCCAAGTATAAAAAAGCCTTGCGAGAATTTTTTGTTGAAAACAGATATTTTGAAGACAACAAAACAAGCTGGAAATTATATCCCGATGATGTTAAAACTTTTGAATTAAATACCGTAGCATTCGGCTTTTTTGATAATAACGATATTGAAGATTTTGCTTGTATCATTGAAAATAAAGAAAAAGAGGAAACCCAAATGTTGATATTTTTTGATAATAAAGAAAATATTTCCGTTATTATTAACGAAAAAGTTAAAATAAAAACAATAGAAGCCGGAAGGCACGGCGGAAGATGGTTGCTCGGGAACTCAACCGTAAGAACAAAAGAAAACGGAGATAAATACGAAGCCGGAAAATATGAATATTTGAAAACAGACGGAATATTGCTTTTTAAACAAGAAAACAATGAAAACATTGTATATGTTTATAATCCGGAAGAAAAAATGATACGGTTTTACTCACAAACAAAGTGATTTCTTTCACATAATACTAAATATCATTCAGAGCAAATATTAAAAAATATGCAAAACTTCATAAACAAAATTGAACAAGCCGAAGAACTAATCAGAATAAAATCTCGGGTTAATCCTGAGCTCGAAATTGCCGAAATTGCTGACCGAATGTCAAAATCAAAAGGCGGAGGCAAAGCTCTGCTGTTTGAAAATACAGGAACTGATTTCCCTGTTCTGATCAATGCTCTCGGTTCAGTTAAAAGAATGCAAATTGCTCTTAATGTAAATAACTTTAACGAAATTGGCAAAGAGTTAGAAACAATGTTCAAAAGTATGACTTCTCCCAAGAAAGGGATTTTCGATAAGCTGAAAATGTTGCCCGAACTTGCTGCCTTGTCTTCTTTTATGCCGAAAACCGTTTCCGGAAAAGGACGTTCACAAGAAGTAATTCACAAAAACCCGGACTTATCAACATTTCCTATTTTAAAAACATGGAGCAGAGACGGAGGTAAATTTATTACACTTCCCCAAGTTATTACAAAAGACCCGATTACAAACATCCGGAATGTCGGAATGTATCGAATGCAAGTTTTTGAAAAAGATTTGACCGGGATGCACTGGCACAAACACAAAGTTGGGGCGAGACATTTTTCGGAATATAAAAAACTCGGTAAAAAAATGCCGGTTGCTGTTGCTCTCGGAGGACATCCGACATTAACTTACGCTGCAACAGCTCCGCTACCTGATAATATTGACGAATATATGCTTGCCGGTTTTTTGCGAAAGCAAAAAGTAAAAATGGTAAAAGCAATTACTCAAGAAATTGAAGTTCCCGCAGAAGCAGATATAATTATCGAAGGGTATGTTGACCCGCAAGAAGATTTTATTTGGGAGGGTCCTTTCGGAGATCATACCGGTTTTTTCTCTTTGCCCGATTGGTATCCTAAATTTCACGTAACCTGTATAACACATAAAAAAAATGCAATATATCCTGCCACGGTTGTCGGGATTCCGCCTATGGAAGATGCATATATAGCACGTGCAACCGAAAGAATATTTCTTGCTCCCATAAAACTGGCAATGCTGCCCGAACTAAAAGACATGAATATACCCGATGCAGGGGTTGCTCACAATTTAACTCTTGTAAGTATTGAAAAAACATTTTCCGGGCAAGCTCAAAAAGTTATGAATTCGCTTTGGGGTGCCGGACAAATGATGTTTAATAAAATGCTTACTGTTTTCGACAAAAATGTTAATATCTCTGACTATAAAGACCTTGCAAAAGCTTTTTCGGAAAACGTAAACCCTGAAAACGACATTGTTTTTATGAAGGGGCCTTTGGATGTTCTTGACCATTCGTCAAGCAAATTTGCATACGGGAGTAAACTCGGAGTTGATGCAACAAAAAAATTTGATGAGGAAAAAAGCGATAACAAATCGGTTAAGATAAATACCAAAACGGTAGAAATAGACCTTATCAATATTAAAAAAAAATATCCGGAAATTAAAGAAATAAATGACGACCTTTTAAAAGACGATATTTCATTTCTTTTTATATCGGTTGAAAAAAGTAAAAAAGAACACGTAAAAGAGCTTTCAAAAAAACTGATAAATGAAGTCGGCATTACTAAAGTTAAATTTTTAATCTTTGTAGATTATCCGGTTAACGTATTTGATATTGAACAAACAACCTGGATTTTTGCAAATAATATTGAGCCTTTACGAGATTGTTATATTTTTAATTCGCAAGATCGCTTTTCTCATTTAATAATTGACGGAACACGAAAAAGAGCCGATATTGATAATTTCAAAAGAGATTGGCCTGATATTGTAACTTCCGATGAGACTACAATTAAATTAGTTGACAAGAAATGGAATGAATACGAAATCGGAGAATTTATTTCATCGCCTTCCGAAAAATATAAACATTTAATAATGAGCAAAACAGCAGTTGTAGAATAAATGTCGCAAGAATATATATCATACAAAAAAGCATTAAACAAAGCGATGTATTTCTGCAGCAAAGCCGAAAAATGCAAATCAGATATTAGTAAGAAGTTATATGACTGGAAGGCCAAACCTGATGAACATGAAAAAATAATTTCCGAGCTTGAAAAACAAAAATTTATAGACGAAAAAAGGTATGCAAACTTTTATGTTAAAGATAAAATTAAGTTTAATAACTGGGGGAAAATAAAAATAAAAACAATGTTGTTTCAAAAACAAATACCCGAAAAAATAATTGCTGAGGCAATAAGCGAAATTAAACAAGAAGAATATCTTGAAATGTTAAAAAATGTTATAAAAGAAAAAAGAGAAAAATTAAAAGAAAAAGACCCGTATAAAGAGAAAACAAAGCTTTTGCGGTTTGCTTCAAGCAGAGGTTTTGAGCCGAATATTATTATAAAATTGCTTGAAAATGAAAAAAAGCACTAAATTAGCTTTGTAAAACAAAAAAAATGTTCGAAAAGTTCAACTTACTGCTTCAACCTTTAGATGAAATTAAATTAAATTTTAACGAAGCCGGGCTTATGGTCATGAATATTACCATAGCATTTATTATGTTCGGTGTTGCTCTCGGAATAAAACGAGAACACTTTGTTCAAATAACAAAAAACCCAAAATCGGTTATGATAGGGTTAATTGCACAGTTTTTATTGCTCCCGGCAATAACTTATTTGTTAGTTATATTACTAAAGTTTCCTGTTTCTATTTCTTTGGGAATGTTGCTTGTTGCATCCTGTCCCGGCGGAAACATTTCAAACTTTATGACATCATTGGCAAAAGGAAACACCGCACTGTCAGTAACATTAACCGCATTTTCTGATTTGCTTTCAATTATAATGACTCCTTTAAACTTCGTTTTTTGGAGCGAACTATACATAAGCTCCGTTCCTTTAGCAAACCCTCTTGAAATTCCCTGGCAACATGTTTTTCAAACAATAATAATATTAATGGGAGTTCCGTTGACAGCAGGACTATGGTTTGCACGAAGATTTCCGAAATTAACAGAAAAAATATTTAAACCCATAAAATGGATTTCAATAATTGCATTTCTCGGCTTTATTGCCGGTGCCGTTGTTGCAAACTTCGGACATTTTATGGGCTATTTCTTACTGCTTTTACCTATCGTTTTCTTTCATAATGTCATTGCCTTCGGAATGGGAAATGCAATTGCACGGGCATCTTTTTTGCCTGTCTTAGACAGAAAAACAATTACGATAGAAACCGGAATTCAAAACTCCGGCATCGCTTTAGTCCTAATTTTTAATAAAAACATTTTTCCGGACGGTTACGGTGGCATTGCTTTTATTGCTGCAACGTGGGGCATTTGGCACATTGTTTCCGGTTTAATCTTAAGTTCTTGGTGGTCAAGAAGAACAAACGGTCTTAATCAAAAAAAAGAGGCAAAACTTCAATAGTCTTGGTTTCGGCTTATTATTTTTATTTTTAATGAATATCAAGCTCTCTTTGTTTCATTTTTTCTTTTTATACAAATTATAATATTTATTTCTTTAAATTTTTATTATTTTGCATTTTAAAGGGTTTTAAAATAAATGAGCGATATTATACAATTATTACCGGATTCGGTTGCAAACCAAATTGCTGCGGGTGAAGTTATCCAGCGTCCCGCTTCGGTTATAAAAGAACTGATTGAGAATGCAACAGATGCCGGAACAAATAATATAATTGTAAATATAACAGATGCCGGAAGAACATTAATACAAGTAATCGATAACGGTAAAGGAATGTCGGAAACAGATGCTCGAATGGCTTTTGAACGACACGCAACTTCTAAAATAAGAGAAGCAAAAGATTTGTTTGCCATAAATTCTATGGGATTCCGAGGAGAAGCTCTTGCATCAATTGCTGCTGTTGCAGATGTTGAGCTAAAGACAAAACAAGAAGGAAGTGATCTCGGAACATTTATTCATATCAAAGGTTCTGAAATAATTAAGCAGGAAACAGTTTCCGTTTCTATAGGAAGCAACTTTTCCGTTCGTAATTTGTTTTTTAATATTCCGGCAAGACGAAAGTTTTTGAAAGCTGATAACACAGAATTTCGACATATTGTTTCTGAATTTAAAAAGGTTGCTCTGGCTCGTCCGGATATTTCGTTAAGCCTTATTCATAATGATAATATTATTTACAAACTGAGCAGCGGAAAATTAATACACCGTATTTCTGAATTATTCGGAAAAACTATCAGTAAGAATTTGATTCCTGTTGAAAGTAATACAAGTATTCTGAAAATATCAGGGTATATCGGTAAACCGGAAATTGCAAAAAAAAGAAATGAAGAACAGTATTTTTTTGTAAATATGCGTTTTATGAAGCACCCTTATTTTTACAAGGCAATTTCCCTCGCATATGAGCAAATAATAAAGCCGGATATACATCCTTCGTTTTTTTTATATTTTGAAATTGACCCGGCAAAAATTGATATTAACATTCACCCGGCAAAAATTCAAATTAATTTTGATGATTCAACGGGAATATTTCAGTTACTTCGAGCATCAATAAAAAAAGCTTTGGGCAGTTTCAATATTGTTCCTTCAATTGATTTTGACAGAGACGGCTATATTGAAATGCCGTACTCCGGGAATGAAAAAGATGATTTAAAAATTCCGGCTATAACAAATTCAGGAAATTATAATCCTTTTAACGAAAAGGGTCGTGAGGCAAAAATGTCTTTTACGGGCTCATCTTTTAAAAAAGAACCGGTTCCTGAAAATTGGGATTTGTTATATAACAGTTTTGAATCAAGCCTCAACAATGAAACAAAGACTCCTGAACAAAATACAATTTCTGCCGAAGCCCAAGCATTTTCAAAATTATTTCAGGTTAAAAATAAATATATTGCAACTCCGGTAAAATCCGGAATTATGTTGATTCACATAACAAGAGCACACGAACGTATTCTTTTTGAATCTTTATTAAGTTCAATGCAATCCGGGAATGTTTCAATACAAAAAATTCTGTATCCTGTAAAAATTCAATTGACATCTGAAGATTTTGAGTTTTTGAAAAGTGCTGAAAAAAGTCTTAAAAGCATCGGTTTTGACATTTCTTTTAACAAAAACGAAGAAGTTGTTATTTCCGGAGTTCCGTCACATATAAAAAATGCAAACCCAAAAGAGCTCTTAGAAGTTGTTCTGGTCCAAATTAAAGATGATACTAATTTTTTATCTGAATCCATTCAGGAGAACCTTTCTGAATTATTGGCAAAAAAAGCATCTCTAAGTTTTGCTAAACCGCTTGCATCAGAAGAAATGTTGCATATTATAAATAACTTATTTTCATGCAGAATGCCCAACTTTACTAACAACGGCAGAAAAATCATTGAAATCATTAAGTTTGATGAAATTGAGAAACTGTTTTAAGTTCGACTGATTACCTGAACATTTGAACCCAATATGTTCCGGAATGACCTATTCCCATATATTTATGATTGCCCATAATGTTTTTGCAATGTCCCGGGCTTTGCAACCATCCTCCTAACACTTCAGAAACATTTGCATAACCTGCAGCAATATTTTCTCCGTCGGAATAACAACCTTCGTCACGAGCACGTTCCCACGGAGATTTTCCGTCGGGTCCGTAATGAGAATAATGATCTTCTTTTTTCATTGTATCGGCATATTTTTGTGCTGTTTTTACCAAACAATTACATAATACCAACGGCAGTTGTTTTTTTATTGATTTTTCTCCGCAGATGTAACCGGTTGCTCTTTTTTTGTTTACCATAACCAATAAGTCAATTTGCCAATATTTTTCTTGAAATTTTCTCGACAGCTCCTTTGCTTTGGTGCTTGACTTATAGTTCCTTTTCAAAAAAACCAACAGTGTGCTTGCAGTTTCAATATCACACTTCTCTTGCAAAAAAAGGGTTTCCAAAGCATTTTCAAGTTCACCCCTTCCGCCTTTTTTCAAATAAATAAAGCTCTCACTTACAACATCATATATTGTTTCGTGTAAATCCGCTTCGTCTATATTTGGGGTGTTTTTTAAAATATCCCGGCTCTTAAAATTGTATGCTTTGGCAAGCTTAAATAAGTACACCTTTTCAGCAGGATAAATTTGCATAAGTTTTTTATATATTTTCTTTGCTCTCTTTGAATTCCCTTTTATAAAGAACGAATCTGCAGCAACCAGGACATTGTCTTTAATACGTTTTATTTTTCTTTTGTTTGTTCTGTAAAATGAGTCTTTCGGCTTTTTCTTGTTGTAAGATTCAAGTTTACTTATTCCTTTCAGGGATTCGTATATCGAATATTCATATAATTTGATAATTTTCTCATCTCTGAAAGCGTCTGTTAATACTAAGCTTTTGTAAAGAATCGAACCCTGTTTGTCTTTATTTTCTTTAATGTTTTTATCACAAAGGATTAGGCATTTTTCATATTTCTTTGCATCATATAGTTTTTGAACTTTTGTTTGAGAAAAGGCTGTTACAAAATAAAACATTAATAATAGAAGTGTGATTCCGGCTTTTGTTTTCATTGAGAAATATTTTTGATTCGAAATACAAGTTAATTGTTTTTTATAAATAAAACAACCCGATATGAATTGTAACGATTTCCCTTTCATTTAAATTATATTTTTTGTGTTGTAAATCCTATTTGAAGGTTTAAATTATTAATTAATTTGTTTTATTATGAGAGTTACTAAACTTAAGCTCCTTTTCTTTCTGCCGCTTTTCTTGTTCTTTATTTTTAGTTGCGGAGATGAAGATGCTGCATCCGAAAAAACCAATGATGTTGTTTCCGAGGAATATGTTGTTGATGACCCCGCCCAAGAAGACGATACTGACAAGATAAAAAATATTATTTGTATGTGGAAAGCAGTTTCTTTGAAAGAAACTCCGTCTTCAAAAGGAAAATACATAGGGCTTGCAGAAAAGCTCACAGGTGCATTAGATTTCAAGTTTCTCGTTTGAAGTCGTATATAAATACTGCGAAATAAGAGAAATTTGAAAGATAGTGTGCCTGTGGGCAGCTAAAATATTTTACACAAGTACCGGGAAATAGGACGAAATGAATTAAAAACCTTGCACCTGTATATGTAAACAATCCTATAAATGGCTGAAAACAAACATATTAGTGTTTTTCGGCAAGCCCTACATAACCACAATATACTTAGGTGAAGTTGCAACAACATTCGGAGAAATTGTTCCCGATTCAAGTACATCAAAAGTTCGAGATTATATTAAGATTAAATTGGGCGACGTAACAGAAGGCTGGATTCAAGAAAGCCTCATATTTAACAAGTTCTGACGTTGATATTGCCGTTGCAATTCTTGCCGACAGAGCAATGAATATTGATGATAAAAATAAAACAGTTGGTGCTTTAAATGAAATCTTTGAAAATCCTGACTTTTCAGAATCTCAGTTTATTTCAGACATACAAGATGTTATTGACAACCTTACGATGGAAGACCTTGAGCCCGATTCCGGTTTCGACGGAGATGGTGAATATTAAATATTCCCGAAAGAAAAGGGATAGAAAAATATAATCAAAAATGCAAAGCGTAGCTTTTTCGGCTGCGTTTTTTTATTATAACCTTATCTGTCTTATTTCAATGTAAGGTACTCAGTTCGGAATAATATAAACTTTAAACAAATCAAAAAACAATAAATAAATCATTAAATTTAATTAATTTTGTCGCTTATTAAGGATAATTACGACCTTCCCTTATATTTTTTACAACTATGAACAACCTCGAAGATATAAATATTTCAAAAGCTCTTATTAATGCAATTTCTGATTTGGGTTTTACAAGTTTAACCCCTATTCAAAAAAAAGCTTTTCCTATAATCCGTTCAGGCAAAAATATTGTAGGAATTTCACAAACCGGAACAGGAAAAACTTTAGCATATATGTTGCCGATACTGCAAGATTTAAAATTTTCAAAGCAACTAACA
Source organism: Bacteroidales bacterium (assembly GCA_021648725.1). Lineage (NCBI taxonomy): Bacteria > Pseudomonadati > Bacteroidota > Bacteroidia > Bacteroidales > Bacteroidales bacterium. Next base: position 72,880 of record JAKISF010000002.1, read on the forward strand.
CCCCGAATTTTAATAATGGTTCCTACCAGAGAACTGGTTTTACAACTTACAGAGCAAACAAAAACTTATGCAAAATACATGAGTCTGAGAGTGTTGGGCGTTTACGGAGGAACTAACATCAACACACAAAAAAAAGCTGTTTTAAAAGGTGCTGACATTCTGATTTCGACACCCGGAAGGTTATATGATTTAGCTGTAAGCGGTGTCTTAAGATTAAAATCAATAAGTAAATTAGTTATTGACGAAGTTGATGTAATGTTAGATTTAGGCTTTCGTTACCAACTAAAAAACATTTTTGAGCTTTTGCCGAAACGCAGACAAAATATAATGTTTTCTGCTACAATGACATTAGAAGTTGATACTTTGATTAATGATTATTTTATTGCTCCTGCAAAAATATCTGTTGCCGTAAGCGGAACTCGCCTTGAAAACATAGAACAACAGTGCTTTAAAGCCCCCAACTTTTATACTAAAATAAATTTACTTTCTTATCTTATTGAAAATAAAGAAGAGTATAAGAAAGTGCTGGTTTTTACCTATAGTAAAAAAAGTGCAGATAAAATATTTGAAACTTTAGAAGAAACTTTCGGAATTGAAATGGGGGTTATACACTCAAATAAATCTCAAAATTACAGAATTCGCACAATAAAGCAATTTAATGAAGGGAAAAATCGAATATTAATAACTACAGATATAATGGCAAGAGGATTAGACTTAGAAAACATCTCTCATGTTGTTAATATTGATACTCCGAACTTTCCCGAAAATTATATGCACCGTATTGGAAGAACCGGGAGAGCAGAAAAGCAAGGAAAATCAATTTTATTTTTTACCGAAAAAGAGCAAAAAGCAAAAGAAGCAATAGAAAAATTAATGTCATACAAAATTCCGGAAGTTGATTTCCCGAAAGAGGTTAAAATTTCGAAAGACCTTACTCCCGAAGAACAACCCTCTGTTAAAGGAAAAATTATTAAACATCGTATTCCCGATAAAGATGTTAAAGGTCCGGCTTTTCATGAAAAGAAAGATAAAAACAAAAAAACTAATCAAGGGGGTTCATATTTAAGAAAAATGAAAAAATATAAAAGACCTAAAACAAAAGGAGATAAAAATTTTAACCGGCGTAATAAAAAGAAATAATAATAACATTTTTTAAAAAGTTTATATCTTTGTTAAGCAATGAAAACATCACTCTACATAAAAAACATGGTTTGCCCGCGTTGTATATCTTCCGTAAGACAAATACTTATTAAACTGAACATTCCTTTCTCGGATATTAGATTGGGCGAAGTAACAATAACTATTAAAAAAGAAGAAATAGATTTTTTGTCGCTTGATAAAGAATTAAGAGCCGTAGGTTTTGAACTTATTGACGATAAAAAAAGCAAAATTATAAGTCAAATTAAAACCGAAGTTATTAATTACATCAGATATTCGCCTGATTTTACAAGAAAAGTAAATTTTTCGGATTACCTTGCCGGAAAAGTAGGACACGATTATCCGTATTTAAGCAAACTCTTCTCTTCCGTTGAAGCCCAAACCATTGAAAAATATATCATTCTGCAAAAAATAGAAAGAGTTAAAGAATTGTTGATATACAACGAATTATCTTTGTCTGAAATTTCTTATGAAATGGAATACAGCAGTGTTCAGCATCTTTCTCGGCAATTTAAAGACGTTACGGGCATAACACCTACCGCTTTTAAAAAATTGGAAAGCGGTAAAAGGAAGTCATTAGACGAAATATAATCCCCCGAAAATATATAAATCATATTCTTAATTGTATGAAAGATTTTGTTGTTGCAGGCATAACTTTGCAGTAAATAAAATCATACAATTATGACACATACATATAAAATTGACGGCATGACCTGCATGGGTTGTAAAACTAGTGTTGAAGATGCTCTGAATTCTCTTAACGAAATTACCGATTTAAAAGTAAACTTAAAGAAGTCGGAAGTTACAATTGAAATGTCGAAACACATCTCGCTTGAAAAATTGCAGGAAACCCTGATGAAAGCTGGCTTACATTATACAATTCAGATGCCCGGTAACGAGCCCGTAAACAAACACGAACATAAACACCATATTAAGAAAGCAGATTTTAATAAAACCGGTATTTTTTACTGCCCGATGCAATGCGAAGGTGATAAAACTTATGATAAATTCGGAGCATGTCCAAAATGCGGAATGGATTTGATAGAGCAAAAACAAGTAAGTACGAAAACAGAATATACTTGTCCTATGCACCCGGAAGTTATTAAAGATGTTCCCGGTGCTTGTCCTAAATGCGGAATGGATTTAGTTCCGAAAGAACCCGAAGAAAGTGAAGAGGACAAAACCTATTTGAAACTTCTTAAAAAAATGAAGATAGCTGTAATTTTTACTGTCCCTATCTTTCTTATTGCAATGGCGGATATTCTGCCTAATAATCCTTTGTCTGATATTACAAATCAGCAAAATTGGAATATATTGCAATTAATATTATCCTTGCCTGTTGTTTTTTATGCAACTCGAATGTTCTTTGAAAGAGCCTGGACATCAATCGTTACTTGGAACTTAAATATGTTCACGCTTATAGGCATCGGTGCGGGTGTTGCTTTTATATTCAGCATATTTGCACTGTTTTTTCCGGATATTTTCCCTGCTCAATTTAAAACCGACAGCGGAACAGTATATGTTTATTTCGAGGCAGTTACCGTAATTCTTACATTGGTTCTTCTCGGGCAGCTTTTGGAAGCAAAAGCACACAGTAAAACAAGCGGAGCAATAAAAGAACTTATGAAGTTAGCTCCGACAGAAGCAACCGTAATTATTGACGGTGTTGAAAAAGTAATTTCAATTCACGATATAAAAAAAGGTGATTTAATTCGGGTTAAACCCGGTGAGAAAATTCCCGTTGACGGAATTATTACAGAAGGCGGCAGCCATATTGACGAAAGTATGATTACCGGTGAACCTGTTCCCGTAGATAAAACAATTAACGATAATGTCAGTTCCGGAACAATTAACGGTAATAAGTCTTTTGTAATGAAAGCCGAAAAAGTAGGTTCCGAAACTTTATTGTCGCAAATAATAAAATTGGTTAACGAAGCAAGTCGCTCGCGTGCACCTATCCAAAAACTTGCCGATAAAATTTCAAAATACTTTGTACCTATCGTAGTGGTCATTGCCGGAACTACATTTGCCGTATGGGCAATTTTCGGTCCCGAGCCGGCTTACGTTTATGCTTTTGTGAATGCAGTTGCCGTTCTTATTATTGCTTGCCCTTGTGCATTGGGGCTTGCAACGCCTATGGCGGTTATGGTAGGTGTGGGCAAAGGTGCTCAATCCGGAATTTTAATAAAAAATGCCGAAGCCATTGAAAAAATGGACAAAATCAATGTTTTGATTACCGATAAAACAGGAACACTTACCGAAGGTAAACCCTCTGTCGAGAAAATTGTTGCTCTAAATGCCGGTAAAGAAGAATATTTATTACAAAAAGCAGCATCTTTAAATTCACAAAGTGAACATCCGCTTGCCGAGGCAGTTGTGAAATATGCAAAAAATAAAAAAATTGCTTTAAATGAAGCTGAAAATTTTGAATCCGTTACCGGAAAAGGTGTTATCGGAGTTGTTGCAGGAGAAAATATTGCGATAGGAAATTCAAAATTAATGTCCGAAATCGGTGCGGATATACCCGAAAACTTAAAAAATCAAGTTGAAAAAGAACAAAAACTTGGTAAAACGGTTTCATATATTGCAGAAAATAAAAATGTTGCCGGTTTTATTACCATAAGCGATGCAATTAAGAAAACAAGCAAAGAAGCTGTTCAAGAACTTATCCGACAAGGTGTTGAAGTAATTATGCTTACAGGCGACAATAAAAATACTGCAAAAGCAGTTGCCGATGAACTTAACATCTCCGGCTTTAAAGCCGAATGTATGCCCGAAGATAAACTCAATGAAATAAAACGATTGCAAGCCGAAGGTAAAATTGTTGCAATGGCGGGCGACGGAATAAATGATGCTCCGGCTCTGGCACAATCCGATATCGGTATTGCTATGGGAACCGGCACGGATGTCGCAATTGAAAGCGGCGAAATCACATTAATGAAAGGCGATTTAAACGGTATTGTTAAAGCCAAAAAGTTAAGTCATTCTATAATGAAAAACATCAAACAAAACTTATTTTTTGCATTTATTTATAATGTATTAGGTGTCCCGATTGCCGCAGGTGTATTATTCCCGGTATTCGGACTTTTATTGTCACCTATGATTGCAGCAGCAGCCATGAGCTTCAGTTCTGTTTCGGTAATTACAAATTCTTTACGATTAAAAAATCTGAAATTGTAATAAAAACATTATTTTCGTGCCTAAATACAAAGTAAAATAATGAAAGAAATTGCAAAAAATAAAGATTTAAGGCATCATTGGAATAAAAAATACACAAAAACTCCCGATGAACAGCTTGGTTGGTATGAAACAGATTTGAGTAAAACAATTGAATTAATAGAAAAAACAAACTTAAATAAAGATTCAAATATATTAATTATCGGAGCGGGAACAACAACCCTTATTGATGAATTACTTAAAAAAAATTATACGAATATAACGGCAACCGATATCAGTGAAGTTGCATTACAAAAACTAAAAGACCGAATAAATACGGATAAAGTTAAATTTATAATTGACGATTTAACAAAACCGAAAGAAATTAACAAAATACAAAAAGTTGATTTATGGATAGACAGAGCTGTTTTGCATTTCTTTACCGAAAAAAAAGACAGGGAAACATATTTTAATCTGTTAAAAAGAAATATTAAAAGTAACGGATTTGCCTTGATTGCTCAATTTAACACAGATGGTGCCGAAACCTGTTCGGGACTTCCGGTTTTCAGGTACAATAAAGAAATGCTTGTTATAGAACTCGGTAAGGAGTTTGATTTAACTGAAAGTTTTAATCATACATATATAATGCCTTCCGGTAACGAAAGACCGTATATTTATACTTTATTTAAAAAGAAATAGCCTTAAAATTATATAAAATACTTTCAAAATTATATGAAAGAAACAAAAAATAACATTTTAATTTTACACCGAATAATACCTTAAGTTATATGCTATGCTTAAAAAAGCAGCTTATTATATAATGACTTTTATTTTGTTACTCTCTGTAATAGGAATAACCGTGAATAAACATTATTCGGGAAATAAATTATTTTCAGTATCTCTTTTTCTTGAAGCTGACAGTTGCTGTGATAATCCTTGTGATTGTTGCAGTAACACATCAGAAACACACAGCCTGACAGACAGTTTTGTCAGAACGTTTTTTGAATTCGGTATAAATTCCTTCAGCTACATTACTAATACAAATGAAATAATTTCGAGTTTGTCTGAAAACACTGTTTTTTCGGCAACATATAAAAATATCAAATATAGCGCAAACACTTCTCCTGCATATTTGCAGAGTTTCAGGTTGTAGAGTAATCAGATACCTGAATAGTCTGTTTTTTTTTATAAATAAACCTAATAGAATAGATTATACTTCCGGAATTTAACCTCCGATACAGCAAAACGATTATTGTAAATACACTTTGTGTCGACAAATAACTTATCTAATCGTACCTGATATAAAAAAACTCGCATAACAATAAAATACATTTTCATACAAATATATTTTATACAATAATAAAACATATCTTCATCCGAATATACTTTATATAACAGTTTAAACAAAAATAATATGAAACAAAAAAAAACAATTACATACATTGCGTTTTTGCTCTTAGGAATAGGAGGATTACACGCACAAGAAAGCCCGGTTGCCGCAGGCGGTAAGGCAACAGGAGCTGGCGGAACAGTCAGTTACTCCGTAGGACAAGTAGTTTATACTGCTCACACGGGCACAACAGGAAGCATTTCACAAGGTGTTCAACAACCTTACGAAATTTATACAACAGTAGGAATAAACGAAATATCTGTCAATTTGGAACTTTCCGTTTATCCCAATCCTACCGACGGTTATTTAACTTTAAAATCAGAAGACAGCAGCAATTTGAGTTATCAATTATTTAACATACAAGGAAAAATAATTGAAGACAAAATAATAAGCAGCACTTCTACAGACATTAGTTTGGAAAGCCAAGCATCAGCCGCTTACTTTTTAAACGTATTAAAAAATAACCAAGTAATAAAAACATTTAAAATAATCAAAAACTAAAATTATGAAACGAATATTAAAAATAGCAAGTGCTTTACTTTTAACTTTTAGCTTTGGGCTTTCCGTTGTTTACGCCCAAGCTCCGGAAAAAATGAGTTACCAAGCGGTAATAAGAGATGCCGGTAACAACTTAATAGCCAATCAAACCGTAGAAATGCAAATAAGCATTTTACAAGGCTCTGCAACAGGCACGGAAGTTTATGTAGAAACACAAAGCCCTACAACCAATGCTAACGGATTGGTAAGCATTGAAATAGGAACGGGAACCGTGGTAAGTGGCAATTTTACCGCCATAGACTGGGCAAACGACACTTATTTTATAAAAACAGAAACCGACCCGACAGGCGGAACAAATTACACAATTACGGGAACAAGCCAGTTGTTAAGTGTACCTTATGCTTTGCATGCTAAAACAGCCGAAAGTTTAACGGGAACAGTAAATTATACCGAAACCGACCCGGTTTTCGGAGCATCTATTGCCAATGGTATTACAGCAGCAGATACCGCCAATTGGAACAACCACACCGTTGATACCGATACACATATTGATTCAACAGGAATAGCAGGTTTAGGGTATGTTGCAGGAGCACACACTGTTGACACCGATACACACATAGATTCTGCCGGTATTGCAGGTTTAGGATATGTAGCAGGAGCACACGTTGATTCTACTGCTATAGCCAATATGGGATTTGTAGCAGGTGGTGGTAGTGGTGGATACTCTGTTGGCGATTTTGCACAAGGTGGTATAGTATTTTGGGTTGACGAAACAGGAAAACACGGATTGGTTTGTGCAAAATCTGACCAAAACGGAGAAAGTAGTGTAAGATGGTATGCAGGAACTTATGGTAATACTCAAGCAAAAGGAGACGGGCCTTATGCGGGAAAGGCAAATACAGCAATAATAATTGCCGCACAAGTAGCAATTGGAGATGACGGAAATACCTATGCAGCTCGAATATGTAATGAATTACAAATTACCGAAGGCGGAAAAACTTATGGCGATTGGTATTTACCTTCAATAGCAGAACTTACTCTAATGTATCAAAATAGAGCAACTATTAATGCAACAGCTACAACAAATGGTGGTGCTAATTTTGTTAATAATATGCTCTATTGGAGTTCTACAGATATCAATAATAATAACGCTTGGGGCTTCAATTTCTACTATGGTACCCCAGACAATATCGGCTTTAAGGACAACCCTTATAGAGTGAGAGCCGTCAGAGCTTTTTAACCTGGTGAAATAATTTTAAAAATGGATTTTTGCTAAGCAACCTGTCAGGTTTTAAAAATCTGACAGGTTTACAAATAAAACCCACAATGTGGGTAAAATAATTAAAAACGATATGAGACTGTCCGTTAAAATGAATTTTCTTTTTCAGAAAGTTTGTATCAAGGACACAATCATAACTTAAAAATTAAAAACAATGAAAAAGATAATTCAATATACAGCAATGGTACTTTTTATTTGTACCGTTTCACTTTCAACTGCTTTTGCACAAGCACCCGAAAAAATGAGTTACCAAGCCGTAATTCGCGATGCAAGTAATAATTTAGTAATTTCTCAATCCGTAGGAATGCAAATAAGCATTTTACAAAGCTCTGAAACAGGCACGGAAGTTTATGTTGAAACACAAAACCCTACAACCAATACCAACGGATTGGTAAGTATTGAAATAGGAACGGGAACTGTGGTAAGCGGCGATTTCACTACAATAGATTGGGCAAACGACACCTATTTTGTAAAAACAGAAACCGACCCGACAGGCGGAACAAACTATACCATAACGGGAACAAGCCAACTATTAAGTGTACCTTACGCTTTGCACGCTAAAACAGCCGAAAACATTACAGGAACTGTAAGTTATACCGAAACTGACCCAATATTTGGAGCATCTATTGCCAATGGTATAACAGCGGCAGACACAGCCAATTGGAACAACCACACCATTGATACCGATACACATATTGATTCAGCAGGAATAGCAGGTTTAGGGTATGTTGCAGGAGCACACACTGTTGACACCGATACACACATAGATTCTGCCGGTATCGCAGTTTTTGGTTATGTAGCAGGAGGAATAACCGCAGAAGCAGACGGAGACCCAACCAACGAAATACAAACCATATCAAAACCGGGCCCATCTCCGGTTGTTTATTTGTCTAATGGCGGAGGGAGTTTTGTTGATGCAGTAAACGATGCTGATGCTGACCCTCTGAACGAACTGCAAACAATATCCAGAATCTTAGATATCGTGACCTTATCCAATACAGGCGGTTCTTTTTCGGTAAACGATGTCGATGCTGACCCATTAAATGAACTTCAAGATATTTCGTTAAGCGGTAACAGTCTGAGCATTAGCAGCGGCTCTACGCTTGATTTATCCGGTATCGGTTTTGATGGTGATTTCAATAATTTAACCAATGTACCCGTTAATTTAGACACAAATTTTACCGATGATTTTGACGGACAATACAGCAGTTTAACCGGCGTACCAACCAATGTAAGTGTGTTTACGAACGATGCAGGTTATTTGACATCTTTCTCAGAAACCGATCCGGCTTTTACAGCTGCGCCGGCATTTGGTATTACTAATACCTTAATGACCAATTGGAGCACCGCTTATTCTTGGGGAAACCATGCTGCACAAGGTTATTTAACTTCTTTTATTGAGGTAGATGGAGACTCTACCAATGAAATACAAAACTTATCAATTAGTGGTAATAATTTAAGTATTTCCGGTACGGGGGGAAATACGGTTGCTTTACCAACAAGTTCTTCTCCTTGGACAATTAGCGGAAGTGATATTTACAGAGCAAGTGGTAACGTAGGAATAGGAACAACTACACCAAGCACAGTTGTAGAGGTTGCAGATAATTTTCCTCTTTTTTCATTAACGGATAATGATAATTTAGAAACAGATGGGAATTATCAATCTTATTTCCAAGGATTAGATATGGCAGGAACAGAAACATGGTATGTTGGTGAAGGATCTACAGGTAAATTAGTTGGTTTGATGGCTTCTCGCCCTAATTATGATTTGTTTTTAGGTACTAATTCTATTGAACAGATGACCATCAAAGCTGATGGGAAAACAGGAATAGGAACAACAACACCATTAACTACTTTAGATGTTGACGGAGACATTAGAGGAACATCTTTTAAATTAGGTAACACAACTACTATCGGTAATTATTTTCATGTAGGTTTTAATGCCAACGGTACAGATACCGATATAAAATACGGTTCAGGTTTAATAGCCTTTATACCGGGAGGAAGCAGTAATATTCCTTTAGCATTAAACAATACGGGAGATGCTTTAATGGCGTTAGGAAGCAGTAATGTGGGTATTGGCACTTTCTCTCCAACCGAAAAGTTAGAGGTAAGTGGTTCTGTTAAAATTACAGATGGAACAGAAGGTGCAGGAAAAGTATTAACTTCTGATGCCAATGGTAAAGCAAGTTGGGTAACTCCGACAACTACCGGGGGTACAGGCGGTCTGGTTTCGCAAGGAGGTGAAGTTCGAAGAGATTTTATTACATTTAATACTACTGATAATACAGCTAATCCAATACATATCAAAACAAACATACCTGAATATTCAAACACCATGTACCGTATATTGGTTGAAGGTTATGCTTATGGAGTAAGTGCGGTAATTAATTCAGATGTAGCTGGTTATACATTTGGATCAACTGCAGGTATAAGTAATCCAAGTGCTAATAATTATGCTTCGGGGGTCTCAATATCTCAATACATCAGTTCTGATGGTTTTGTCGTTGTTAAATTAACTACAACATATAATTATTACTTAGGTTTTTCTGCCTCAGCTTGGTTTGTTAATCCTACAGGTACTAATTTCCCAATTAGTGCTACGGCAGTTGTTAGTGCAACTAATTTATAATAAAAATGTCTTTAAGCATCTATTTTGGAGCTTATAAAAAATAAAAATAATGAAAAAAATAATAACAACAGTATTTACCATTCTTTTAGGATAAGGCCGGGAACTTGTACGTTCGCGCAGTTCGGGCTTTTTAACTATTTATCACTTTAACAATTAGCGTGGTAGTAGATTTTATTTTTTTGAGTTGAGTAAATTGCTCAACTCAAAAAAACTTTACAAATATGGCATTATCACATCCTTTACTATTTTAAAATAATATAAATATTAATCAAAATTATATGATAATAACACAATATTAAACATTACTTTTGTGTTTACAGTTTAAATATTTATTCTAACATAAAAATGCTTAAAAAAGCAGCCTATTATATAATGTCTTTTATCCTGTTACTCTCTGTAATAGGAATAACCGTGAATAAACATTATTCGGGAAATAAATTATTTTCTGTATCTCTTTTTCTTGAAGCTGACAGTTGCTGTGACATTCCGTGCGATTGCTGCACCGACACATCAGAAACACACAGCCTGACAGACAGTTTTGTTAAATCAGATTTCATCTCTGATCAAAAAACTGTAGTTAAAACGGTTTCATTTTATGTCAATACCTTTAAGAGTTATTTTTTAACAGAAACAAAACATATTCTCTCGGACAACTTTAAATCCTTAAAGCAAATTGTCCTGAATTCCTCAGCCTTTCTTCAGTCTTTCAGACTATAGGATAAATCTGCATATACGGTAAACTTTACTTTTAGAGAAGTTATACCTTATCCGGGTTTATAGTAATATAACAAATAAAATAACTGCAAATTTCGGTTTATCCGAAATATAATAAAATTAATAATAAACAAATGAAAACTTTTAAAATATTATCAATTACGGCAATTATTGCAATGTCTGTTGCAATAGTTTCATGTGATAAAAATAATCAAATTAAAGATTTGACAATTGATATAGTCGGGTCATATACAGGAACGGTTACAAGCAACAATAAAGCAGGAGTGTCTGATGCAACAGCAGATATTACAAGAACTGATGACAACCAAATAGAAATTCATTGTTACGGAAGTGAAATTGATACAACATTTATTCAACGTCTTTTTGAAGACGGAGATATGATACAAATGTGTACCGTGGGTAATGATTTTTATAATGAATACGGACACGACATGACAGATCAAAGCGAGCATCACAATATGATGAAAGATTCCGAAGGAATGTCTTGGGCACACCACATGGATGAAGAACATGAAAACGGTGATGAACATTACGGATTATATAATAGTAATTCAAATGTATTTACCTATACATTCAAAATTATGTCCGGAAACACATCATATACAGCCGAGTTTTTCGGTGAAAGGAATTAACAGAAAACTGCATACAGGCGAAAAACATTGCCTGTATGCAGTACAATTTTAAATAAATATAATAATTAAAATCTTTTAAAATGAAAAAATCAGTATATATATTAGCCCTTTTGGTCTTCTCTGTTGCCGCAACAGCAATGATGACACCAAAAAAAATGTTTAACTTTAACATCGGTCAAACTGATGAGTGGGTTGCTCCAAAAAGTGCCGATAATAATAAAAACCCATTTTCAGGAAATGAAGAAGCAGCCAAATTCGGAAAAAAACTTTACAAGCAAAACTGTGCAATTTGCCACGGAAACAAAGGTATGGGCGATGGGCTTGCAGGTATGAGTCTGAAGCCGAAACCGACAAACCTTACAACAGAAAATTTTAATAAACAATCAGACGGTGCAATTTTCTGGAAATTAACAGAGGGAAATTCTCCGATGCCTTCGTATAAAAAAACATTCACGGAAAAACAGCGTTGGCAGGTCGTAACTTATTTAAGAGAAATTAAGAAATAGCTTATAGGTTTTTTGTAATGAAATTAAGCGTACAAGGAATTTTATTACAAATTTCACAGATATCTAAATCTGTGATAACCTTTTAAGAATTTAAAAAATATACAAATGAAAAACATACTGTTTGTCGTAATATTAATTCTTTTTTCTGTATCTGGCATTTTTTCTCAAAATTACGATAATCAAAAATTTGAGAAAATGAGAAATGAAATTGACAGCCTGAAAGAATTAAGTAAACCCGGAAAAAGCAATTTTTTATTGAGAGGGTATTCTCATTCCGGTCTTGAAATAACAAAGGATAATACGTCTTTTGTTGGTGGGTCGTTTAACCCGATTTTTATTTATAAACAATCTGACAGATTATTGTTTGAAAGTGAACTGGAGTTTGAACTTGAAGATAGAAATTTAGCTATAGGTCTGGAATATGCAAATATTTCCTATCTGCTTACCAAGTCTTTAACTCTTCGATTCGGTAAAGTTCTTACACCTTTCGGAATTTTTGTTGACAGAATGCATCCGGCATGGATTGATAAGTTTTCTTCAAATCCGCTCGGCATAGGTCACGGAGGAATACTTCCGAGCTCCGATATAGGAATTGAATTGAGAGGTGCATCATATTTAGGGTCTTCAAAAGTTAATTATTCAATTTATGTTATGAACGGACCTCGCCTGAATGAAGGCGATGAGGAGCCGGAAGAAGCCGGACAATTGCATTTTGATAACTTTCCCGATAACAACAGAGGTAAAACAGTCGGCGGAAGATTGGGATTTTTGCCCTTATCAAACTCTTCGTTAGAAGTCGGTTTTTCCGGAATGTACGGAAAAGTAGGATCCAAAGATTCAGAATATTTAAATGTCGCTTCCGCTTTATATGCAATAGACCTTTCTTACATACAAAACTTACCGTTTATGCAAAGCGTACTCGATATAAAAGGTCAATACAGCGGTATAGTTACGGATGACGCAAACTACACAGATACCGAAAATCTTTTAGACCCTACGGCTCTATATACTTTTGATAACCGTAGTTCAACATTTTTTGCACAATTGGCATTAAGACCTGCAATGGTAAACAACAAAATTCTGAGAAATTTTGAAGTAGCAGGAAGATATTCTGATATTGCTACACCTGTCGGTTCATTATGGGAAACAAATCTTAATCAATGGGAGTTCAGCTTAAATTATTGGTTAAACTGGCGAACTGTTTTTAAACTCTCATACCGAACAACACAAGAAGATGCCGAACAGGGTGAAAGTGCCGAAAGTCTTACCGGTAATGCGTTACTGTTTCATTGGGCAATCGGGTTTTAATTATTTTCTAAAAACGTTTTAACTATTTAATCAATTTAATATGAAAAAGATAAAAAAAACAATACTGTTTAACGGCTTCGGATTATTTATTCTTATTTTTCTGATTTCCTTATTAAGTAATTGTGCCGTAAATGATGATGTGAAAGCTAAAAGCGGAGCACAACTATGGGGAGAAAGTTGTTTGAGATGCCACAATAATCCGTCACCGGAAACATTCGGAGATGTTGATTGGGATGTTGCCGTTATGCATATGCGAATACGTGCAAATTTAACGGATGAAGAAGCCAAAAAAATTGCAAAGTTCCTGAAAACTGCAAATTAAATTGCAATGTTTCAAAATTTTATAAATATTATTCAGAATTTTATAAACAAATATGACAGAAAAATGTTTTATTTGTATTAATTATTAACTAACAATCAAAAAAATGAAAAAAGTAATCTTTTTAGTATCAGCAATACTCTTTACAATCAGTTTTTCTGTTGTTTCGGCACAAAGTGGCGGATGTTGCAACAAATCATATTCAAAATCATCTTGCAATAAAAATAAAAGCAAAGAAAGTTTCAACTCAACAAAAGGTGAGAAAGAAACAACCTTTAAAGTTGCAGGTAATTGTGGTATGTGTGAGGCAAGAATTGAAAAAGCAGCTCTCAATGTAAAAGATGTTAAATCCGCAGAATGGAATAAAGAAACCAAAATGCTGAAAATAACTTACACCGGAAATGTTAATAAAGAAGAAGTGCAAAAATCAATTGCTGCGGCAGGTCATGATACCGGCAAGTTTAAGGCAAAAGATGCAGTTTATAATGCACTCCCCGGATGTTGCAAATACAGATAATCTGTTTCTTCAACAAACAATTAAAGGCTTGTAAATTATAACTTTACAAGCCTTTTTTGCAAAATAATGCACATTTTAAACTGAATTATGTGAAAACATCATCAAAAAACACAGTATATTTGTATCAATGTTAAAAGCAATATCACATATCATAATTTCAATTTTAGTTCTGTTTCTGTCAATAGGAATAACCGTCAGTAAACATTACTCAAACGGAAAACTGTATTCTCAATCAGTTTTTGGAGAAGCCGAAAGTTGCGAATCTGCCGAATCTGAAGTTTGCGAAATGCAAAATACGGCAATGCAATGTGAAATGCACAACGAACAAAATGAAAATAATAACACAGAACAATCCTGTTCTTGTGAAGACACATCGGAATATCTATATTTTGATGCAATTTATACAGTTGCTGAAAAATTAACATTAAATCCTATTTATAAAAACTCAACTGTATTTTTTACAAGCAATATTATTGAAATATCCTCAATTGAGACCAACCGAAACACGCAATTTCAATTTTCAAACAGAAAAATGCCCGGTTTGAAAACACAAGACTTTGCTTCCTTATTCCAAATATTTCGTTGTTGATTTTAGAATCAAACTAAAAGTTATCGTATTTTATTAAAAGTTCATTTTTATTAATGCTTTCAAATTAATATACGGTTTAATACGCAAGTTTTATTTAAGTATATTTTAACTTAAATATTGCTCAACAAAAAACTTTTATACATTCTAAAATACAAAACAATGAAAAATATAATAATAATTGCCGCAGCAGTTTTAATCAGTGTAACATCATATGCACAAATAAAACTCAGCAGCAAATTAAATTCAAATACAAAAGTTGTCAAAATAGATGAGAATAACTATAAATCTTACAATTTTAACTCAAAAGACAACACCGTTCAGATTTTCAACTTAGACAATACACTTTGGAAAACAGTAACTCTTAATATACCCGAAGATGCTTTTTTCGATGAAATTTTACACATCTCAAACAGTATAATTAATAAAGACGAACAAGTTGAGATTGTTTATACAACCTACAAAGAAACATATTCCGATGTTTTCGATGAGGTAGAAAGCATTGCCTATGAAAATTACAACCTTATAATTATTAATGAAAAAGGTGAAGAACTCCTAAATGTAAAAGGAGGTATCTCTTTTAATATCTTAAACAAAAGTGATGCTTCCGATATCATTATTATCAATACACTTATAAAAAATGAATTCGATAATATTAAAAAAACACTTGTTTATTCAATATTCTGATAAATAATTGTAACTTTAAAAAAATATTAACATATAAAACTCTTTTAAAATGGAATATTACAACAATAAATTTGTCGATACCGACATAGAAACAGCAACAGAACTAATAAAAACAGAACTTCAAAAAGAAGGTTTCGGCATTGTTACCCAATTTGATGTCAACAAAGCATTAAAAGAAAAAATGGATTTGGATTTTCGACCATACAGAATTTTGGGAGCTTGTAATCCGCCGTTTGCATTAAAATCTATTAATGCCGAAGATAAAATAGGAACCTTATTGCCTTGCAATGTTATGTTACAGGAAGAAAACGGTAAAACCGAAATCGCTATTATTAATCCTGTTGCAATGATACAGTCAATTGAAAACAAAGAAATGAAAGAAATTGCAAAAGAAATTGCCGAAAAGTTAAATTCAGCATTAAAAAATGTCTGATTATAATCTAATGTCTTAAATCTAAATTATAAAAAAATGTTAAATAAAATTATAAAATTTTTCCTCGAAAATAAGCTGGTAACATTTATGTTTCTTGCCATATTTATAATGTGGGGAGTTGTATCATCGCCCTTCGGCTGGGAAACATTTTTACCCTCCGATCCGGTTCCGGTCGATGCCATTCCCGACATAGGAGAAAACCAACAAATAGTTTATACCGAATGGTCAGGACGATCACCGCGAGATATCGAAGATCAAATTTCATATCCGCTGACAACAGCATTACTCGGCATTCCCGGCGTAAAAACAATAAGAAGTAATTCAATATTCGGATTATCAAGCATTTATTTAATTTTTGAAGACGGTGTCGATTTTTACTGGAGCAGAACAAGAATTCTTGAAAAATTAAATTCTTTGCCTCCCGGAACTTTGCCCGATGAAGTAAAGCCTGCATTAGGCCCTGATGCTACGGCTCTCGGCCAAATATATTGGTACACGCTTGAAGGCAGAGATAAAGACGGGAATCCCGCAGGAGGTTGGGAACCGCATGAACTCCGAACAATACAAGATTTCTATGTTCGCTACGGACTGACTTCCGCAAAAGGAGTCTCCGAAGTTGCTTCAATCGGCGGTTTTGTGAAAGAATACCAAATCGACATTGACCCGAATGCCATGAAAGCATACGGAGTAAATGTTTCACAAATTATAAATGCCGTTAAAAACAGTAATCTTGATATAGGAGCAAGAACAATCGAATTTAACAGAACGGAATATCTTGTAAGAGCTTTGGGTTATATCAAAAACCTTGAAGATTTGGAAGAAAGCGTAGTTGCCGTAAATAGTAATACGCCCGTAAGGTTAAAAGATGTTGCAAAAATCTCTTTCGGACCGGCAACTCGAAGAGGCGGACTTGATAAAGGCGGCTCGGAAGCCGTTGGCGGTGTTGTAGTTGCTCGTTACGGTGCAAATCCGATGGAAGTTATCAAAAATCTGAAAGAAAAAATTAAAGAAATTTCTCCCGGTTTATCAAGCAAAACCCTTGCAGACGGAACAGTTTCAAAAGTAACAATTGTACCTTTTTACGACCGTACAGGTTTAATAAAAGAAACGCTCGGAACGCTTGAAGAAGCTCTTACTCTCGAAATCCTTATCAGCATCATCGTTGTTTTGATTTTGGTTATGAACCTTCGAGCATCTTTCTTAATATCAAGTTTGCTTCCGATTGGTGTTTTAATGACATTCATCGTCATGCGGCGTTTCGGTGTTGATGCAAACATTGTTGCACTTTCCGGTATCGCAATTGCAATAGGCGTAATGGTCGATGTGGGGGTCGTCTTTACCGAAAATATTATCCGGCATCTCGAAATGGCGAAGAATGTCGGAGTAAGAGGTAAAAACCTCGTAAAAGTTATTTATGAAGGAACAACGGAAGTTGCCGGAGCTGTTATTACTGCTCTTACAACAACGGTTGTAAGTTTCTTGCCGGTATTTGCCATGCAAGCCGCAGAAGGAAAGCTATTTCGACCTTTAGCTTTTACCAAAACTTTTGCCATGATTTCGGCATTGGTAATCGGATTAATGTTTATTCCGGTTCTTGCAAATATGGTTTTTTCGATAAGACCCTCAAAAAATCTTAAAAAATATATCTCAAACGGAGTTGTAATTGTAGCCGGTATTGTTTTGGCAATTGCTGCAAAATCCGTCATTGCACTTGCTTTAGTTTTAATAGGAATAAACAATTTACTGTCTGAGAAGTGGAGTGAAAAACGAAAAAAATACACAAACCGTATAAATATTTTCATCACATTAAGTATTGTAATCTTCTTTTTAACAAGAGAATGGATGCCTTTGGGTGCTCAAAACAGCCTGTTTGTCAACTATATATTTGTTATGCTGATTATCGGGGTTGTTCTCGGGGCATTAATGTCTGTTGTTCATTATTATACACAGATTTTAACTTGGAGTTTAGAAAATAAAAAGAAATTTCTTGCAATTCCTGTTTTTGTAATTCTTTTCGGAATTTTATCCTGGCAAGGTGCAGAAAAACTGTTTGGTTTTATGCCTAAATTTGTAAAGGAAAGTAAAGCGTGGAGCTCTTTCGAAAAAGTTTTTCCCGGAACAGGAAAAGAATTTATGCCGAATTTAGATGAAGGCTCTTTCTTGTTGATGCCTACAACAATGCCTCATTCAGGAATTGAAGAAAACCTTGACGTTATACAATTACTGGATAAAAGAGTAAACAACATTCCGGAGGTTAAAACCGTTGTCGGAAAATGGGGACGTGCAAATTCAGCACTTGACCCGGCACCTACCTCAATGTATGAAAATATCATAAACTACAGATCGGAGTTTATTGTTGATGAAGACGGTTCAAAACAAAGATTCCGAATTAATGATGACAATGACTTTGTTTTGAAAGACGGAACAACATTTAATCAAACAAAAGATGAGTTTCGTGTTATTGAAAGATCGGAACTTATTCCTGATGAAGACGGTAAATATTTTCGCCAATGGCGACCCGAAATAAAATCCACCGATGATATTTGGAAAGAAATCGTAAGCAAATCCAAAATACCCGGCTTAACTTCCGCACCAAAATTACAACCGATTCAAACACGACTTGTGATGTTACAAACCGGTATGCGAGCACCAATGGGAATTAAAGTCTTCGGACCCGATTTGGAAACTATTGAAAAAACGGCTTACGAAATAGAACACCATCTTAAATTTGTAAAAGGTGTAAAGGCATCTTCAGTTTTTGCCGACAGGGTCGTAGGAAAACCGTATATTGAATTGAATATCAAACGAAAAGCTATTGCACGATACGGACTGACAATTAAGGATTTGCAAAGAGCAATAGGAACAACAATAGGCGGAATGCCTTTAACTTCAACCGTTGAAGGTCGCGAACGTTTTCCGGTTCGTGTTCGATATGCTCGTGAGTTCAGAGATAGTCCGGATGAATTAAAGAAAATTCTGATACCGACAAAAAGCGGAGCACAAATCCCTCTCGGAGAGCTTGTTGACATTGAATACACAAGAGGCCCGCAATTGATTAAAAGTGAAAACACTTTCCTTGTAGGCTATGTTATTTTTGATAAAAAAGACGGATTTGCCGAAGTTGATGTTGTTGAAAGTGCTCAGAAATATTTAGAAGAAAAAATTGACAAAGGAGAACTTATAATTCCGGCAGGTGTAAACTATATATTTACAGGCAATTATGAAAATCAAGTAAGAGCAAGTAAAAGATTGCTGTTGGTTGTTCCTATTTCTTTATTATTGATTTTTTTAATCTTATATTTCCAATTCGGAAAAGTGCAACCTTCATTAATGGTATTTTCAGGGATTTTTGTTGCATTTTCCGGCGGTTTCATCATGATTTGGCTGTATGGTCAACCATGGTTTATGGATTTCTCCTTTGCCGGAGTTAACATTCGGGAAATGTTCAGCATGCATTCCATTAATTTAAGTGTAGCTGTTTGGGTCGGATTTATCGCCCTTTTCGGAATTGCAACCGACGACGGTGTAATTGTAGGAACCTATTTAAAGCAAGTTTTTGAACGTAACAATCCGCAGACCGTTGCTGAAGTCAGAAAATCGGTTATCGAAGCCGGCTCAAAACGAGTTCGTCCGGCAATGATGACTGCTGCAACAACAATCATAGCATTAATTCCGGTGCTCACATCAACCGGTAAAGGTGCTGATATTATGGTGCCGATGGCAATCCCGTCTTTTGGCGGAATGATCATTCAAGTAATGACCATGTTTGTTGTGCCGGTGCTTTACAGCACCTGGCAAGAAGGAAAAGTTAAAAAAAATAACAAAACCCTACAGGAGGCTTAAAAGGCCTTGAAGCGTTTTAGAGTTTTGAATAAAAAAACGCTTTAGGTTTTCAAAAGCACCGGAAAGGTTTGTCAAAAATAAAAAAAGATGAAACACATATTAATAACAATAATTATACTGGTTTCCGTAAAGATGTCCTCGGCACAAAACAGTTTGCCGGATTATCTTGAAACAGCGGCAAAAAACAATCCGGAACTTGCATCAAAATTTAGTGACTATAATGCAAGTTTGCAAGTCGTTCCGCAGGTAAAAGTATTGCCCGATCCGCAAATTTCATTCGGTTATTTTATTATACCGGTAGAAACAAGAACGGGACCGCAACAATTTAAAATTTCGGGAAGTCAGTTTTTTCCTTGGTTCGGAACTTTAAAAGCAAAAGAAAACGCAGCAATTCACAATGCAAAAACAAAATATGAAGCATTTGAGCAAGCAAAATCAGATTTATTTCTAAAAGTGAGAACTTCTTATTACACACTGTATTACATAGAAAAGTCAATCAATATAACAGAGGTAAACCTGATTATTCTGAGGTCATTTAAAAAACTGGCAGCCGTAAAAGTTGAAGTCGGAAAAGCTTCGGCAACTGACGAATTAAGAATTGACATGGAGATTGCAGAACTCGAAAACAAATTGGCTTTGTTTAAAGACAGTTTTTACAGTGAAAAAGTCAAATTTAACAAACTGCTTAATGTTGATAAAGAAAGTTCAATTATAGTATCGGAAATTAAAGAGGATAATTTTAAAATTGACACACAAACGGTTCTCGACAGTATTTTGGTAAATAACCATGACCTAAAAGCATTAGATTTTAAACTAAATTCTCTGGAATACTCAAAAACAGCAGCAGAAAAAGAAGGAATGCCGAAATTTTCAGTTGGGGCAGATTATACATTTATCGGAACCGGAGAGAATAATCTTGCCGGAACCGATGCCTTTTTTGCTCCCAAAATAGGAGTTTCAATTCCTTTAAACAGAAAAAAATATAAAGCAAAAGTTTCGGAAGTTCGATTTAAACAAGATGCGGTAAAATCTAAAAAAGAAAATATAGAAAACTTACTGGAAACCGCTCTTGAAAATGTTTTTAAGAACTATAACGATGCTGAAAGGCGTATTAAACTATATGAAAATCAAACAGAAATTGCCAAAAAAACGGTTCGATTATTAGAAAATGAATATGCCGTAAGTTCTGTTGGATTTGAAGAAATTTTACGAATGGAACGCAAAGTTCTTAATTATAACTTATCTGTTGAGAAAGCAAAATCGGATAAAGAAAAAGCAAAAGCACAAATTTATTATTTAACGGGAAAATAGAACTGTACGATGATTCCGATATTTAATCAGTACAAATCACAAAACCTCAGTGTACAATAAAAAACAAAATATAACATTATGAAAAATCTAATTCAAAAAATAAAAGAAAATATCAAATACATACTCCCGAGTATTCTAATCGGGTTATTATTCGGGTGGCTGTTTTTTGCCGGAGGCTCAAATTCCGGCGACACACATAATCATGACACGGAACAAACGAAAGAAACAAGGTGGACATGCTCAATGCATCCGCAAATTGATGAGCCCGAACCCGGACAATGCCCTATTTGCGGCATGGATCTGGTTCCTAAAAATACAGTAGTCTCCGATGATGAAGCTGTTTCGGAAGATGAAATTCTGATGTCGCAATCAGCCATAAAACTTGCTGATATTCAAACCTATACCGTAGAAAAAGGAATGCCCGAGAAAAAAGTTTATTTATTGGGTAAGGCTCAGCCGGACGAACGTAAAATTGCCGAATTAACAGCACGTTTTTCAGGTAGAATTGAAAAGTTGTTCGTTAATTTTACCGGACAAAACGTAAAGAGGGGACAACGCTTAGCAACAATATATTCGCCGGAACTTGTTGCTGCACAAAAAGAATTAATGGAAGCGATTTCTTTTAAAGTTTCTAATCCGAGTTTTTATACCGCAGCACGAAGCAAACTAAAATTATGGGATTTAAGCGACCGGCAAATTGACGACATTGAAAAAAACGGAAAACCGAAGTTATACTTTGATATCCTGTCGCCGATTTCGGGAACGGTTACAATGCGACACGTTGCTTTGGGCGATTATGTGAAAGAAGGCAATGCACTATTTCAAGTTGTAGATTTAACAAAAATTTGGGTGCTTTTTGATGCCTATGAAAGTGATTTACCGTGGTTAAAAAAAGGCGATAAAATTAATTTTGTATTTCAATCAATACCCGGCGAAAACTTTAATGCCGAAATTACATTTATTGATCCCTTTATTAATCCGCAAACACGAGTTGCAAAAGTTCGTGTGGAATTAAAAAACCCGAACTTAAAAATAAAACCCGAAATGTTTGTTGACGGCATTGTTCAATCAGAAATTTCAGAAGAAATGAATGATATTCTTATTCCTAAATCATCTGTATTATGGACAGGAAAACGTTCTGTTGTTTATGTGAAAGTTCCTAACAGAAAAAATCCGAGTTTCAAAATGAAAACGGTTGTTTTAGGACCGGAGGCAGGAAACTTTTATATTATTAATTCAGGCCTGAAAGAAGGCGAAGTTATTGCGTCTAACGGAGTATTTAAAATTGATGCGGCTGCACAACTTGCCGGAGTTCCGAGCATGATGAATCCTGAAAAAGAAACAGCAGAAATTAATCTTTACAGACTGGATACTCCGAAAGAGTTTGTTTCTCAACTAAATACACTTCTCAACTCATATCTTAAAATGAAAGATGGTTTCTTTAATGCAAAAAAAGAAGAAACTCAAAAACAAGCAAATGAGATTTTAAAAAATATTGAAAAGGTAAATATGGAACTTGTAAAAGGTGATGCTCACATGTTTTGGATGAAAAAAGCAAAAATCATAAAAAATAAAGCAAGAGTTATTGCCGAAGCTGAAAATATTGATACACAACGACGAGCATTTAAACCGCTTTCAGAAACAATGATTGATGTTTATAAAAGTTTCGGACTTGAAAACGAAACAGTATATGTTCAATTTTGCCCGATGTTTGATGAGAATAAAGGAGCTTCTTGGTTAAGTGCTCAAAAACAAATTCAAAACCCGTATTACGGCGACTTAATGCCTACTTGCGGAGAAATAAAGGATAGTATTCAATAATAATTACAGAGTATTCGGATTGGTTTGAGCCAATCCCGGCATAATAGCTTTTAATTAAAATTTATATAAATGAAACTTCCGAATAAAATTTTTAATAATAAGAGCGAAGACAGTTTTGGAAGTTCCTGTCTGACCTTTTAAAATATAAAAACAGAAAAAAATGAAAAAATCAATTTTAGTATTAGTAGCTGCATTATTTTTATTCGCAGGAACAGCAGTATTAACAAGCTGCGAAAGTGAAGAGTCTGAAAATACGGAGCATCATGAACATATGGACGGAGAAAATGCTGAAGCCGTATATGCCTGCCCTATGCACCACGGCATAACAGGAAAAAAAGGCGATAAGTGTTCTATTTGCGGTATGGACCTGACAAGTACAGAAACGGCTCCTGAGCATCAAGGACATGAACATTAAAATATCTAAACCAAAATTGTCCGGCTCTTAATCAGGGGCGGACAGTTTTTAACTTAAAACAATTATTATGGAAGATTATATAAAATATTTAAAATTTGTAATCCCTGACGCTGCTGATTCAAAAGAGGCATACAGCTCATTTGAGTTAATTCTGTTGAATATGCAAGGCGTTCAAAAAGTTACGAAGTCCGGCAATATTGTTTGTGTATATTACAATTCTTATGTATATACAAAAAATCAAATTGTTTCAATAATGAAAGAAAAAGGATATATACAAGCGGTTTCCGCTCAAGACAAAAAAGGACTTTTTAGTAAGTGGATTGATAAACTTGCAAAAACTAATAAGGCAAATTTCGGTAACGGTCGCTTGGAGTGTTGTGATTTAAACGATTAAAACATTTATAGCCCCGACCGACACAAATAGCAAGAGTATAAAAAACGTTGTCTTAACTTTTATAATTGAGGCAATTGTTTTTATTTTCCCAGATATTTTTTCACAATTCGGGTAATATATTTGCCGATAATGTCAAATTCAATATTTACTACAGTTCCTTCTTTAATAGTGTGAAAATTAGTTATTTCCTGAGTAAAAGGAATAATTGCTACCTGAAAAGAATTGTCTTTTGAGTTTACGACCGTAAGACTTACTCCGTTAACCGAAACAGAGCCTTTTTCAACAGTTATATCATCATTTTGAGGCTCGTATTCAAAAGTATAATACCAACTTCCGTCGGCTTCTTCTACTTTTGTGCAAATTGCTGTTTGATCAACATGTCCTTGCACAATATGTCCGTCAAGCAAACTGTCCGGTTTCATGCTTCTTTCAAGATTAACTTTATCTCCGACAAGCAGTTTTCCGAGGTTCGACTTAATCAAAGTTTCTTGTATAGCCGTAACCGTATAGGTGTTTTTAGTAACATCCACAACCGTTAAACATACACCGTTATGAGAAAGGCTCTGGTCTATTTTAAGTTCATTCACAAAACTGCACGTTAAAGTGAAATGAACATTTTCCCCTTCTTTTCTTATTTCTTTTACAATCCCGGTTTCTTCTACAATTCCTGAAAACATATTATTTTTTTTCGGTTATTTTTCGACAAATTTATAAAGTTAAAAATAAGTTGTCAGTTTTTTACAAACTTTTTTGTAACTGATTTTTCTTCTTGTTGAAAAGAAATAAAATATAAACCTTTAGGAAGTTCCGAGATGTTATATTCAAACTTAAAGTGCGAATTTTTTTCCGGAGAAAATGTTTTAACCTGTTTTCCCGAACTATTAAAAATCATAACCTTATCAGGCATTATTTTTTCGATAAACGTAACAATAATTTTATCACTTGCCGGGTTCGGACTTACAAAAAATTTATTCCCGCTGTCAAAAGTATCAACCTTTAAAACGGCAGTTCCTTTGGAAATAACATCTTTATTCGGATCGAAAACCACGGACGTTACATCAAAATCAAGTACAAAAGTAAAAGATTGTTCGTTTACCGTATTATCAAATATTATCAACGTGTCTTTTGAAGTTCCTTGAAACAAAACAGGAACACCCATTTCAAAAAAACCGACTGAGTTATGAGATTGGGTTTGGTTTATATTAACCGTAACATTACCGTCTTGATTTTGAGAATAGTAAATGTCATAAATCGGGTAACCCTCTCCGTAAAACCAATCATTAATGAACTCCTGTAAAGAACTTTCGTAGGTTGCTTCAAAGTGTGCCTGTAAATCAGATGTGCGGGCATAACCGTTTGCAATATCCGGGTCAGATAAATAATTTTGTAAAGCTTGAAAGAAGTTATTATCACCAATTTTTTTTCTGATCATGTGCAACACCATTGCTCCTTTTGAATATGATAATCTGCTGCTGAAAATTCTCCAAACCGAAGTTGTGTCATCAACAAACACCGACCCGAATAATTCTGATGTTATATGATTAATCTTATCTGCTTTCCAATCATTAAAATTTACACCGTCATCATGCAAATTGTTTTCATGTGTCATTCCGTCAAGGTATGTTGCAAAACCCTCATTTAACCAAATATCTTCCCATGAGCCGCAAGTAACAAAATCTCCGAACCATTGGTGTGCAAGTTCGTGTGCCATCAAACCGTGAGAAAACCCTCCCATAAAACTCATTGTTTGGTGCTCCATTCCTCCTCCCCAGCCGAACTGAGCATGACCATATTTTTCATTATGATAAGGATACGGAATAAAGAGGTCGCTGTATAGTTGAATAACGTCTAAAACATTCGGAGTACTGATTTGTGCAGAAGTTAAGTCTTCCGGAAAAACATAATTTAAAACCTCAACCACCTCCCCTGTTGTTAAAGTAACAAAGTCAGAATATTCAACATAATTTGTTACGGCAATTGCAATAAGATAAGCGGTAATAGGGTGTAAATGCTTCCAGTGTGCAGTTTTCATTCCCCCTTGTGTTGTTTCAGAAATTAACAAGCCGTTACTTGCAGCTTTAAAAGCATCCGGATTTGTAATAAAAACATCTATTGAGTCTGCTTTATCATTTAAACTTTGCTTACAAGGCCACCAATCTCTTGCTCCGTATGGTTCTGAAAGAGTCCAAATAATTGAAGTTCCGGCATGAGTTGTTCGTTCAAACGAACCGAATCCGCCGGCATCAGGAATACCTTGATAGTAAACAGAAATCGAATCTAATGTTCCGGCTGCTATTGTTTCCGATAAATCAATATTTAATTCGTTATTTGAAATTGAAAAGCTTAATAATTTATTTTGATGAAAAATTACGGAATCAATTGTCATATTATTTGCCAAATCAAATGATATTTGAGTAAAATTAGAGGATTGCGGCAAAAAATGGGTTGTAATTTCTCCTTGAATATATGTTGTGTTCATATCAGAAAACAACAAGTTTAATCTATAGTATTTAACATCATAACCGAAACTTGATTTTGTTTGATATTTTGTTTCATCAAAAGTTAACAGTTTTTTATTTAATGCGATTTTACTTTCTGAGCACGAATAATGTTTTTTATTTTGGGCTTTTACGGATAAAACAGCAACAATCATTATTATTACAAAATATATCTTTTTCATATTACTTTTTTTGCTTTATTTTACAAGATGAAAAGTTATTATTATAGTTGCATTTTTAAATACGCACAAACTTAATGAATATTCCTGATAAAAAAATAGCCGGTTTTATAAAAAAGCACCATGTTTTAACTTTAGCAACAGCTGTTAATAATGTTCCTTATTGCTCAAATTGCTTTTATGTTTATCTTGAAAAAGAAAATATGTTTGTTTTTACGTCCGGTAACGAAACAAAACATATACAGGATGTATTACAAAATAATTATGTCGGAGGTTCCGTTGTTTTGGAAACTTCAATTGTCGGAAAAATTCAAGGCATTCAATTTAACGGGACAATGTATTTGCCCGAAGGAGATGTAAAAAAGAAAGCCGATAAAACGTATATGAAAAAATATCCTTTTGCTAAGTTAATGAAAACTCAACTGTGGGTTTTGGAACTTGAATTTATTAAATTAACAGATAACCGACTTGGCTTTGGAAAAAAGCTGATTTGGAGAAAAAATATTGCAAAAGATTAAAAAAGGCTTTTTTATAAAAAATATATGCTTTATCTTTGCAAACCCAAAACACGGTCACGTAGCCAAGTGGTTAGGCAGCGGTCTGCAACACCGTCTACAGCGGTTCGAATCCGCTCGTGACCTCTGAATGCCAACGAGTTGTGAGAGCTTCTTTCATGGCTCTTTTTTATGAGTATTGTTAAATTTTGGTTCGTGTGGAGTCAAAAACAGAAAAAAGACCCACTTCTACGCCACAAGCCCAGAAACACAAAGCATTGTATCCTGAGAAACTAAAATTATTTATCAAAGATTATTGTTGCTTTCTTTAAATCTGTATCTATTGCCCTGATTATGGGGAAATAACCTTTGTTGTCAATTATATTTCTTGCAATAAAAGCTTTTAGCCTTGTGTTTATAACAAACCGCGATAAAGTATAGTCTTTTTTTGTGCTTATTACATTTTGGTTTATTGCAAAATCAACAAATTTCTTAACGACATTTTGTTTTTCTAAATATTTATTAATCTCGTCGGCATTTTTCAAACCGCTTAATTTATCTCTGTTTTTGTCGGCATAAGTTAGGGCAAACTTATATATTAAACCTTTTGAGGTTATTTGTCGATAATATTCTGTATAAAAAGAAGTGTCAACGGGAACAAAAATATCAGGCATTATTCCGCCTCCGCCGTAAACAACCTTTCCTTTCGGAGTAAAGTATTTTAAAGAGTCGGGAAAATGTGTACTGTCGGCTTCTGCTAATTCTCCGAGAGATGCCCTGTGATATATGTCTGAAAAATAAGATTCGATACCATTCTTATATGATTTTTGAATACTTCTTCCGACAGGGGTATAGTACCTTGCCGTAGTAATTCTGATTCCTGACCTGTCGGGGAATTCAAATTCTTCTTGTACCAGCCCTTTTCCGAAAGAACGCCTTCCTATTATTATTCCTCTGTCATTATCTTGTATTGCTCCCGAAACTATTTCACTTGCCGATGCCGACCATGAGTTTATCAAAATAATGAGCTCAATATCAACTAATAAATCATTATCCGTAGAAACATATTCCATCCGCTCTCTGAAATTACCTTTGGTATAAACGATCATTTTTCCTTTAGGTAAAAACTCATCAATAATATTAACTGCGGCATCTAAATAACCGCCGCCGTTATCTCTTAAATCAAGAATCAACTTCTTCATGCCGGCTTTTTTAAGTTTTACGGCAGCTTCTATAAATTCACTATATGTTGTTCCGGCAAATCTGCTTATTTTAATGAAGCCGGCTTCATCATTCAACATATAAGAAACATCAATGCTGAATAAAGGAATTTTATCTCTTGTGATTTCAAAACTAATTAATTCGGCAATTCCTTTTCGCTTAACCCCTATTTTTACTTTTGTACCTTTAGGCCCTTTAAGGTGCTTTATTACATCGTTGTTTGTTATTCCTATGCCTGCAAACAAAGAGTCGTTTATTGTAACGATTCTGTCGCCGGCAAGAACACCAACCTTTTCGGAAGGTCCTCCCGATATTGTATTAACAATCATTACTGTATCTTCCTGAATATTAAATTGAACACCTATGCCTTCAAAATTTCCGCTGAGGCTTTCGTGAGCCTCATCATTTATTTTCGGAGGTAAGTATGATGTATGCGGGTCAAGTTTTTCAAGAATAAAAGGAATGGCGAGTTCTTCTAAACTGTCTGTTGAGATTTTATCAACATAATTTTCTTCAATCAGCCTTAATATTGAAGGAATTTTTCCGGTGTTATTTACATTAAACGAAGAGTGAAAACTTGTCGGGTTTGTCGGAATAATTTTATTGCCGATAAAAATCCCGATTATAATACTTATTGCCATTATTACCGGAATATATACTTTTGAATTTAAAGTATTTTGCTTGGTTTCTGTGCTGTTTATTTTAGATGTTTGATTTTCTTGCATGTGTTTTTTTCTATTTTTTTATTTCCAAGTTTATAAGTTCAACTCCTGCTCTTTCTAAAATATCTAACCCGTCAGTTATTCGATATTTTTCATCAAATATAACCCGTTTAATTCCTGCCTGGATAATTAACTTTGAACATTCCATACAAGGAGAAGTTGTAACATAAAGTGTAGAACCTTCGCTGCTGTTATGAGATTTTGCCACTTTTGTTATTGCATTTGCCTCTGCATGAAGAACGTACGGCTTAGTGGTATTGTTTTCTTCTTCACAGATATTTTCAAATCCGGCAGGAGTTCCGTTGTAACCGTCGGAAATTATCATTTTGTCTTTTACAATGACAGCACCAACTTTTCTTCTTTTGCAATATGAGTTTTCTGCCCAAATATGAGCCATTCTCAAATAACGTTCGTCTAATTTGTGTTGTTTTTCTTTGTTCATCGGATTATTTCTTTTTAAAGAATTTGTCTAAAAAAGATTTTAGCGGAACTAAATATTCCGAATTTAAATTCCAATGATTTTTATTAGTATAATCTCTGTTTACTTCTTTTATTTTTTCTTTTTGAGAGTTAGTTTCACCAAGCAAAGGTTCGAGATAAGCATAAATCTTAGTTTTCTTGGCAGGCAAAGTTAAGTCAGAAGAAATTTTAAGCAAACATTTTTCATAACCATCCCAACAATTAAATATTTTGTTGTTATCAGGATTAATAATGTTCATCAGTAAATCTTCCAAATCTCCGGCATCTTTGTTATTCGGAAATAAAAAAAATTCAAAACCAACATTGTATTCAGATTTCAAATCTTGAAGTTCTTTTTTTCTTTTTTTAATATCTTCATCAGCATCAAATATTATAATGTTAGTAATACCTTGTAATGAATTTCTTTCAAAAAAAGCTTTTGTAATTTTTTCTTTATTATCAATGCCGCCTATTTCAATAAGGTTATCAGTTTGACTTACACCTTCTCTATCACTTCCTTTTATAAGAGAGATGTTATAATAATAATTTATAAAATCGGCAATGAACTTTTGGTCGGCAACACCTTCAACATATATCTTACACTTATTCATTTTTACCTCCTCTGAATTCAATTCCTTTTTCGGTTAAATAGCTGAAAGTTTCATAATCATATTTAAATGATTTTATCGATTTATCAGGCAATTCATCAAGAGCAAAAACGCTTGTTTCTTTTTGAAAAGATTTCATATTTTCATTTTCTAAAGCTCGAACCAAATACTTCAAGCAATCTGGATTATGCGTAGTTGCAAAAATTTGCACATCGTATTCTTTTGCCGTTTTAAGAATAATTTTCCAAAACTCTTCAAATCGGCTGTAATGAATACCGGTATCTATTTCATCTATCATTAAACGCTGACCGCTATTCACAATAATTTCTGATAATATTCTGAATAATTTAACTGCTCCGTCACCATATGTTGATAGTAACTTTAATTCATTTGACGTTGTTTCGGAAATTTCAATAACGGGATAATTTACAAATCTTGTTGTAAGTTCAATAGTTTGAATGTCAGGAATAAAAGACTTTATGCTGTTTACAAATTTTTCTTTTCTTTTTTTATTATGTTGAATATGGTTAGAATAAAACCCTGTTAAATCGTCATCATATCCCAGTGAGAAAGGAATGTATGCAAAATAATTATTTTTTCGTCCGAATAAATCTTCTTGTGATTTAATATCAATAAGGTTATTGTTTTTATATAAAATTATTATACTTCCTTTAGTTTGTCTTCCTTTTTCTCTTAATAAATTTCTATTATCCTCTGATAAACTATCAAATGTCTTAATTTCAAATCTAAATATGTTTTTATCAATATTCCCTTTTTCAATTATTTCAAATATATGTTCTTTTTCCTTTTTATCATTAAAAAATATAGGTAAGATTTGGTTTATTGTCCTGTCATAGTCACGAACTTCATTCGAAAGACCTGTAGAAGATTTATATCTGAAACAATCTAACAAATTAAACATTTGTTGATCAATATCTTTCGAGAACAACAATGCTTCCAACAAGCTTGTTTTTCCTACATTATTATCGCCGACAATAATATTAAATTGAGTAATATCTTTCAGTTCAAATTCTTCAAACCGTTTAAAGTTTTCAACTTTAAAATATATTAAGTGTTCATTTTCTTTCATAAGAACAAATTTTATAAGTTTTATTTTATCATTTCCTTAACGGTTTTCAAAATACCTTCGGTGTCATATCCGCAAATATGATATAATTCTTGCTGTGTTCCGTGTTCTATAAATTCATCAGGGATTCCGAGCCGCTTTATTTTTGCGGAATACCCGTTTTCCGACATAAATTCGATAACAGCACTTCCAAAACCTCCCTGAATAATACCGTCTTCAAGAGTGATGATTTTGTTGAATTTTTTAAAAACATCATGCAATATTTTTTCATCTATGGGTTTTACAAAACGCATATCATAATGTGCGACATTTATACCTTCTGCTTTCAGCTTTTTATCTGCGTCAAAAACGAGTGTTCCTATTGCTCCGATGCTTAATATTGCAACATCACCCCCGTCTTTAATAATTCTGCCCTCTCCTATCTTAAGTTCTTTCATTTCTGTTTTCCAGCTGGGTGTTATTCCCCTTCCTCTCGGATACCTTATCGTAAACGGTCCCATATCAGGAAGTTGTGCGGTAAACATTAAATTTCTTAAATCCGGTTCATCCATAGGTGCTGCAACAATCATGTTCGGTATAATTCGCATATATGCTAAATCAAAAGCCCCGTGATGGGTTGCACCGTCGTCACCGACAAGCCCTCCTCTGTCGAGACAAAAAACAACATTTAATTTTTGTAAAGCCACATCATGAATAACCTGATCGAAAGCACGTTGCATAAAAGTTGAATAGATATTACAAAAGGGCATCATTCCGTCAACGGCAAGCCCTGCCGAAAAAGTAACGGCATGTTGCTCTGCAATTCCGACATCAAATGCTCTTTCCGGCATTGCTTCCATAAGTATTTTCATGGAAGACCCTGAAGGCATTGCAGGTGTAATGCCGACAATTTTTTTGTTTTTTTCAGCCAGTTCAACAAGGGTATGGCCAAAAACATCCTGAAATTTCGGTGCCGCAGTACTATCTGTTTTTCCGGTTAATCGTTCCCCCGTTTTTTTATCAAAAAGACCCGGTGCATGCCATGTTGTTTGGTCTTTTTCAGCTTCTTCAAAGCCCTTTCCTTTTGTTGTTAATACATGTAATAGTTTTGGACCTTTAATGTCTTTTAAATCTTCCAGTATCTTAACCAGTTGATTAACATCATGTCCGTTTACGGGTCCGAAATATCTTAAATTCATTGATTCAAACATATTACTTTGGCGCATAATTACAGATTTAATCCCGGTGTCAATTTTTTGAATCAGTCTTCTTGTATTTGGTCCTATTTTTCTTATTTTACCGAGGATATTCCATATTTCGTCTTTGGCTTTATTGTATGTTTTAGAAGTTGCAATGTCAAGTAAATATTGGTTTAATGCTCCAACATTCGGGTCTATGGACATATTATTATCATTCAAAATAATAAGAATGTCCGAATTTTCTACTCCTGCATTATTCATGCCTTCAAAAGCCAGCCCTCCGGTCATTGCTCCGTCGCCGATAACTGCAATAACGTGTCTGTCTTTTTCTTTTTTTAGACTTGAAGAAACAGCCATTCCAAGAGCTGCGGAAATTGAAGTTGAAGAATGCCCCACACCAAATGCATCATATTTACTTTCAAAAATTGAGGGGAAACCGCAAAGTCCTCCAAGTTGTCTGTTTGTACAAAAACTCTCGCGTCTGCCGGTTAAAATTTTATGCCCGTATGCTTGATGTCCGACATCCCAAACAATTTTATCGTAAGGTGTGTTATAAACATAATGAAGAGCAACAGTAAGCTCAACAACCCCAAGGCTTGAGGCAAAGTGACCCGGGCTTTCTGAAACAATATCAATAATATATTGTCTTAGTTCTTTCGAAATTGTTATAAGTTCTTCGTCTTTATATTTTTTAAGGTCTTCCGGAGAATTTATATTTAGAAGAAATTTATATTCGCTCATTGCTCAGTTCAATAATTTGGCGTGCAAAGTTAATGAAAATTTTACATAAACAGGAAACCTTTTTGTTCGTTGTATTTTTTCAATAAAAAAGCAAAGACAACCGAATCAAAAAAATATTCGGTAAATATAATACGGTTTAAAAAGTGTTGCAGGAATTAATCTAAACAGCTATTTTTTTATAAATGTTTCAGTTTTATTATCGTAGTTCAAAAAGTATGACCCTGATTTTAATGAACTTAATTTTATTTCTTCCGAGTTACCGGTTTTAACAAGTTTTCCGTAATAGTCATATATCTCATAGCGTGTGCTTGCAGAGAAAAATATTTTTTCAGACACCTTACCTCCGTTCCCGGGGACAAATGATACCTCAGGGATATTGTTAATATATTCTACTGATTTTGAATATCTCGCCTTTCCGTTGCTGCCAATTTGCTTTACTCGAAATTTGTTTTTTCCGGAATGAAAGTCTATTGCAAAGCTATACTTGTTTAGTTTATTGCTTCCCTTGCCTTTTATTGAACCGATTCTTATCCATTTGTTCCACCTGTATTGTTCCACAATAAAAGGCAGTACTCCGTGTTCTCCGGTAGTTGCCCATCTTAACAGCCCATTTTTATCTGCAACAATATATTGAGTTTTAAACGTACTGTTTGGCGTAATAACTTCTTTATTTAATATTCGGGGAACACATCCGTCTCTGTGAATAATAGAAATGTTAATAAGTTCTCCGTATTTAAAACCATATACACTTAGATCTATTTCAAAAAAGGAAGAGTGAATTTCATCTGTAGTTGTGTGACCGTTAACCAGAACTTCTGCAACACAAAACCCCACACCGGATAACGAGTACGGATTTTCAACGTATAAATTTTCACCTTTATATATTCCGTTCAGTTTTATTTCTCCTTTGGCAACACTTATCAGCGGCAAAGAAAAAAACAAAACAAAACAAATATAACGGTTAACTATGCCCGCTTGATGAATTTTCATTTAAATTTTTAAGTCAGTTTTAATATTAACTTGCAAATATAATTACTAAAATTTTAAAACCTTAAAATATGTTTAATAATATTGTTCAATGAGCTTTAACAACTCTTCAACAGCATCTTTTTCGGGAATGCTTCTTTTAATAACCTCTTGCTTTTTATATAAGGTAACTTTTCCGGTTCCCGTACCGACATAACCGAAATCGGCATCTGCCATTTCTCCGGGACCGTTAACAATACACCCCATTATTCCTATTTTTATTCCTTTTAGGTGTGCTGTCTTTTCTTTTATCTTTGCTGTTATTTCTTCTAAGTCAAAAAGTGTTCTTCCGCATGAAGGACAAGAAATATAATCCGTTTTTGTAATACGAGTTCTGCATGCTTGTAAAATTCCGAAACTTAATTCATTTATTTCTTTAATTTTACTGTCCTTTGATTCAATCCAAATTCCGTCTCCGAAACCGTCAATGAATAATGCACCTATTATTGCCGAGCATTCTAATAATGTATATTCATTATAATCAGGTATTTTATACTTAATAACTACCGGTGTATTAATATTCTTTTCTTGTAAATAATAAAAAAAACTTCTGGCGGCGTGTACAGGAGATGACACATTTGAAATGTCAATTACATAAACCGAATTTTCATTATTTGCAGTTAATTTATATTTGTGCTGCTTAAATTTCTTAACATCAATTTGATAAAACACTATTTTTTTATTTGAAACAGCACCGTTATTCATTGAAAAGATAATATCATTGTAATGGTTTTTGTCGCTGATAAATTTAATATCTCCGAAAAACTTACTAATATTTTCTGAGCTCCCTGAATATAAATAATCGGCGGCCAGTTCAGTTTTTTTATAATTCCCGCTTCCCGGATCTATAGCATAACCGCTTTGTAGAATTGCTGTTTCGGTTGATTTATTATTAATGTCAGAAATTACGACAGGAACATTATCTCCTCCTATATTTTCTATTTGTAATGTTTTTCTTTTTGAATAACGGTATAAGTTCTGAATATGGGCTTTATTTGGGATAAATTCCGGTTTATAACGGCTTAATTTTTTTTGATTAAAAACCTTAACGATGTTCTTGGCTACCGGAATTTCTTTTTCCGGGGCTTCTGTTAAAGAAACTCTGATTGTATCCCCCATTCCGTCGGATAATAACGTTCCTATTCCTATTGCAGATTTTATTCTGCCTTCTTTGTCATTTCCTGCCTCCGTAACTCCAGAATGTATCGGAAAGAACATGTCTTCATTTGACATAGTATCAACAAGCAGCCGAACTGCATGAATCATTACAATAGGGTTACTTGCTTTCATTGAAATTACAACATCATTAAAGGCTTCTTTTTTACAAATTCTTAAAAACTCCATTGTTGATTCAACCATTCCTTGCGGTGTGTCTCCGTAGCGGCTTAAAATTCTGTCAGACAAAGATCCGTGATTTGTTCCTATACGAACTGCAGTATTGTGTTCTTTACATGTATTTAATAAAGGGGCAAACTTTTCTTTTATTTTGCTGACTTCGTTTTGGTATTCTTCGTCTGTATATTCTATGTGTTTAAATTGTTTTAAATCAGCATAATTACCCGGATTAATTCTTACCTTTTCCAGGTACTTTGCAGAAATTTCAGCAGCTTTCGGACTAAAGTGAATATCAGCAACCAAGGGAACGGAATATCCTTTTTTCTTTAACAGCTCTTTGATATTCTTTATTTTTTGTGCAACAACAGAGGTCGGCACCGTAATTCTCACCAAATCAGCACCGGCATCTACAATTGTAATGATTTGTGCCGCGGTTGCTTCTGTATCCGAAGTGTCAGTATTGGTCATTGACTGTATGCGAACAGGATTATCTCCGCCCAAAAATAATGATCCTATTTTAATTTCGTTTGTACGTCTTTTGGAATATTTAAAATATTTATTCTTCATCTTTTAGTTTTCGGTTCAACTGAACCTGTTTTTCTGCTTTCTTTCTGATTTTCACATTTGTAAATTCAGCAATAAGAGAGAAAAATATCGCAAAATAAATATAATGTTGCCAATCTCTAAAATCTTATTATGATAAGCATAATTACAAAACCCATATAGTTTTCGTTTTGTTTCATTTCTGCACACTTAATGTTGATTCTGTAAAAAATCATATAAATATATATATTTGCAAAGATATAATTTTCATAAAATACAAGCGTTTTTTATAAAATCAATTTATTAATATGTCATTAAAAGCAACAAATGTTACAAAAATATTCGACAATCAAAAAGCATTAGATAGTGTGAATTTTGAAATAAAAACTGGGGAAGTTGTCGGGTTTTTGGGTCCTAACGGTGCCGGAAAATCTACAATGATGAAAATAATAACCGGTTATATCAAACAAAATTCGGGAGAAGTTACCGTTAACGGAATAAATACAAAAGATGTTGTAAAAAATATAAAAAAACAAATAGGATATTTACCGGAACACAACCCGATGTACCTCGACATGTACATTAAAGAATATTTAAGTTTTGTTGCTAAAATTTATGAAATAGGGGGAAATATTAAAAGCAAAGTTAAAGATATAATAGAGATAACAGGGCTACAGCCGGAAAAAAATAAAAAAATAGGTGCTCTTTCAAAAGGTTACCGACAGAGAACAGGCTTAGCCGCAGCCTTAATTCATGATCCTAAAGTATTAATTCTGGATGAACCGACAACAGGTCTTGACCCCAACCAAATTATTGAAATAAGAGATTTAATAAAAAAAATAGGAACAGAAAAAACGGTTATGCTTTCAACACATATTATGCAAGAAGTTGAGGCAATTTGCAGCAGGGTTATAATAATAAATAACGGTAAAATTATTGCAGACAATTCGGTTGCGGGAATTCAAGAGCTGTCAAAGCAAAAGCACGATATTGTAACTATAGAGTTTAATAAGCCTGTTTCGGAAGAAAGTCTTAAAAAAATTACCGGGGTAAAAAACGTAACACCGATTGACAAGAGAAGCTTCCTTGTAGAGTCAAAACCACAATTTGATGTCAGAGAAAACATTTTC
Source organism: Bacteroidales bacterium (assembly GCA_021648725.1). Lineage (NCBI taxonomy): Bacteria > Pseudomonadati > Bacteroidota > Bacteroidia > Bacteroidales > Bacteroidales bacterium. The sequence goes on from JAKISF010000002.1 coordinate 109,721, forward strand.
AAATATGCCGTTAATAATAACCTTATTTTGTTTTCGATGTTTAAAAAAGAAAAAAGCGTTGAAGATGTTTTCAGAGAACTTACAAAATAAAAAAACACCTTGTCGTAATAACTAAACAAGGTGTTGTAATCAATAACCATGAAAAGTGGGCCGACAGGGACTCGAACCCCGGACCCTCTGATTATGAGTCAGATGCTCTAACCGGCTGAGCTATCGGCCCCAAGAAATATTTAAATTTCAGGATTGCAAAATTAAACATATTTTTTTCTTTGCAAAACAATATTTCGATATTTTCTGCAAAATATTATTTTATAATTTGTTTTTCTATATTTGCACACTAAAATATTAAGAAATGTATGAATATATTTACGGTAAAGTAGCAGAATTAAATCCTGCATATGTAGTTATTGAATCAAGCAATATCGGCTATATTGTTCATATTTCTTTATATACCTATTCTGTTCTTGAAAGGGAAGAAACATATAAATTATATACACATCAAATTGTAAGAGAAGACACAAATATGCTGTTCGGTTTTGCTGACAAATCCGAAAGAGAAATTTTTCGTTTACTGATTTCAGTTTCCGGCATAGGTGCAAATACAGCAAGAGTAATGCTCTCATCTCTTAAAGCAGGAGAAATAAAAAAAGCAATTCGTACCGATGATGTTAACACCTTAAAAAGTGTTAAAGGTATTGGGGCAAAAACAGCACAACGTGTAATAATAGACCTAAAAGATAAAATTGACAAAACAGAGGTTGATGGTGAAAACACACCTATTATTGACACTTCTGCAAGCAGCGAAGCGTTATCTGCACTAACAATGTTAGGCTTTCCTAAAGCGAAAACCGAAAAAGCTGTAAATTCAATTCTTTCAAAAGAAAAAGATATAACTGTTGAAGAACTTGTTAAAAAGGCACTAAAAATTTTATAAATGCGTTTACATAAAATGTATTGTTTTAAAATAATTTGCCTATGCTTAAAAACCGTACTTAAAAAACCCTTAAAAATTATTAATTGGACGTGAAACTGTTTCTAAACTTAAGCATCAGACTTGCCTTTTTTTCTGTTGGTGTTACATTTTTAATGTCTTTTTCCGGTATCGGAAATTATGCTTCAGCTTTTTCTCCCGGATTGCCCGGAGTTAAAGATACGATTAACCCCGACAGCTTAATATTTCCTTTTGATGACTATAGTAACTCCCCGTCAATATTTTCATACAACTCACCTCTCTTTTTAAAAAACCCGTCTGCAATAAAATCTACGGTTAAATACGATCCGAAAACAGGAAAGTTTGTTTTCTATGACAAAATCGGAGATTTCAATTACAGAAACCCCTATTATATGTCTTTTGGCGAATATATTAAATACAGCAACAAAAAAAACACTCATGAATATTGGATGGAGCGTTCAGCCTTAGAAAATGCAAAAGGAGAAACGAGCATGGTTGACCGGTTAGTTAGCCAAAACCTGATAGTTCCCATACAAGGGTTCGACAAAATATTTGGAAGTAATACTATAAACATTAAGCCCGCCGGAACAGCCGAGCTTATCTTCGGCTTAAAAATAACGGAAATTGAAAATCCCGCATTACCGAAAGACCTCCAAAAAATGGTAAACTTTGACTTTGATATGAACATTAAAATGGGAGTAAACGGTCAAATTGGGGATAAAATGAAATTAGGAATTAATTTTGATACCGATGCAACTTTTGAATTTGAAAACAATGTGAAAATCGGCTATCAAGGCAAAGAAGACGAAATAATTCAAAAAATTGAAGCAGGAAATGTTACCATGCCCTTATCCGGTTCACTTATTACGGGCAGCCACAACTTATTCGGATTGAAAACAGAGTTAAAATTCGGGAATCTGCTTGTTACAAGTGTTTTTTCTCAACAAAAAGGAGAAAGTAAAACCATAGAAGTTGCCGGAGGAGCAACAACAACACCATTTGAAATTACAGCCGATAATTACGATGCCGACAAACATTTTTTTATTGCCCAATATTTCAGAGACAGATACGACATTGCCCTTTCTGATCTTCCGATTATAAAGTCAAATATTAACATTAAAAAAATTGAGGTCTGGATAACTAACAGATCAGGGAAATTTGAAAATTCAAGAAATATTGTAGCATTTATGGATCTCGGAGAAAACGAAGAACACTTTTATGCAACAGACTCAAGGTTCGGCACAACTTCCGAAACTCTTCCCACAAACGAAACAAACAACTTATATAGTTTAATTACAACCGATTTTGTTTCAATAAGAAACATTTCAAATGTTACCAACACGCTTTCTGTTTTAGAAAACTTTAACTCAGGTATCGATTATGAAAAAATTCAAAATGCCCGACTTTTATCTCCTTCTGAATATTCCTTTAATTCTTCGTTAGGCTACATTTCACTAAATTCGCAACTTAACAATGACGAAGTATTAGCAGTTGCTTTTGAATATGAAAACACAACAAACGGAGAAATATACAGAGTCGGAGAGTTTTCAAGCGACGGACCTGCCGCTCCTGATGCATTATTTTTAAAGTTGTTAAAACCTACGACACTGTCAACAGAGTATCCCACATGGGATTTAATGATGAAAAATGTTTATTCGTTTAATGCTTACCAAGTTAATAGTCAAGATTTCAAAATGGAAGTAATGTACCGAAATGACAAAACAGGTTCTTCCGTAAATTATATACCTGCCGGAAACATTGACGGACAAGTTCTTTTAAGGGTATTGGGCCTTGATAATCTTAACAAAAACAACGAACCCGGAATTGACGGTTTTTTTGACTTTATTGATAAAGTAACCATTAACGCTTCAAACGGAAAAATATACTTCCCCGTAACGGAACCTTTCGGCTCATATTTGAAAAGTAAAATTATTGAAGGAAATGAAAACGACCCTGAAATAAACAGAATTGCCGAACAATATATTTTTCAAGAATTATATGATGAAACCCAAAGTACCGCAAGGCAAAAAGCAGAAAAAAACAAATTTTTCCTGAAAGGAGAATATCGGTCGGCGGGGGGGTCCGAAATAAACTTAAACGCAATGAATATTCCGGAGGGCTCTGTTACCGTAACAGCAGGTGCCGAAGTTTTAACAGAAAATGTTGATTATACCGTCGATTATAATTTGGGGCGTGTAACTATTTTAAAACAGAGCTTATTAGAATCCGGAACCCCCATAAGCATTTCTCTTGAAAGCAATTCGATGTTTGCCGTAGGAACAAAATCTATGATAGGAACTCATCTTGATTACAGAATTTCAGATAATTTTAACATCGGTGCTACAATTATGCATCTTCACCAAAAACCGCTAACCAATAAAGTCAGCATCGGAAACGAACCAATCTCAAATACAATTTGGGGAACAAATATTAATTTAAATCAAGAAGTGCCTTTTCTTACCAAGCTTGTTGATAAAGTAATACCCTTTATTAAAACAAAAGCACCTTCAAATATTGATTTTTCAGGAGAATTTGCACATTTGATTCCCGGACACCCCAAAGTTCTGGGAGAAGAGGGCTTTGCTCATATTGATGATTTTGAGGGCTCAAAAGTTACTTTCGATTTAAAATCTCCTTCTCGCTGGCGTATTGCAAGTACACCCCAAGGACAACCGGATTTATTTCCCGAAGCTGACTCATCAAATACTCTGTCTTACGGATATAACCGAGCAAAATTAGCATGGTATAATATAAACAGAGATTTAATAACTGAAGAATATTTAAATAACCATTTAGTAAGACAAATTCCCGAGCAAGAAATATTTCCCGACAGGGATTACGAGTATGATATACCGCAATTTTTATATGTTCTGAACCTTGCATATTATCCGAACGAAAAAGGACCCTATAATTATGATGTTGAAGGGTTGTCCGGAATTTCTGCCGGAATGGATGATAACGGAAAACTAAACCTCCCGGAAACACGGTGGGCAGGTATTGCACAAAGCCTTACAACTAACGATTTTGAAGAAGCAAATATAGAATTTGTTGAATTTTGGATGTTAGACCCCTTTATTTATAACCAAAATCATACCGGCGGAGATATTTATTTTAATTTCGGCAATATTTCAGAAGATATTTTAAGAGACTCCAGGCAAGCATTTGAAAACGGACTGCCTTCTTCCGGAAACGGAATAAATATAGACTCAACCTCATGGGGAAGGGTTCCGATATTACCGAGAATAACAAGCGACTTTGCCAATGAACCTGCTGATGCCAGACAATATCAAGATGTCGGTCTTGACGGTTTGTCTGACGAAGATGAAAAAACATTTTTTGACGATTATATTAACAGAATCGAAAACAAATACAGCGGCAACCCTCTTGTATTAGAAAAAGTAAAAGGCGATCCCTCAAATGATAACTATTTGTTTTATAACGATCCCGTTTATGATACAGAAAATGCAGACGTTCTTACAAGATACAAAAATTATAATAATCAAGAACACAATTCCACAACAACAGGAAATACAGGCATTAACGCAAGCCCTATTCTAACCCCGGATATGGAGGATTTAAATAATGACTATACTCTTTCAGAAAATGAATCTTATTTTCAGTATAAAATCCACCTTAACCCCAACCAAATGAATGTCGGACAAAACTATATTACCGATATAAAAGAAACAGAAGTTGACCCCGATGGTGATAATATCAAAGAAACAGTAAAGTGGTATCATTTTAAAATGCCCTTGGAAGATTATCAAAAAACCGTTGGCTCTATTCAAGATTTTAAATCAATTCGTTTTGTCAGACTATTCTTAAAAGATTGGGACGAAGAAATTGTATTACGGTTTGCCGAAATGGATTTAGTAAGGGGTGATTGGAGAAAATACAGATTGTCAATGTTAGAGGGAACAGAGGGTTCCGGAACACCGGAATTAACTGATGCTCAAATCGATATAAATGCCGTCAATATTGAAGAAAACGCCTCCAGAGAACCTGTAAACTATGTTTTACCGCCTGGGGTTACAAGAGAAATCTCCCCGGGAAATGCCTATTTAACACAACTTAACGAACAAGCAATTTCATTAAGGGTGCTTAATTTAAGCGATGGAGATGCTCGTGCCGCATATAAAAATGTAAGTCTTGACGTAAGACAATTTAAGCGTTTACAAATGTTCATACATGCTGAAGCAATAGAAGGAAACATTCTTAATGATGATGATTTGTGTGCTTTCATAAGGTTAGGTTCTGATTACAAAGAAAATTATTACGAATATGAGATTCCGTTAAAATTAACAGAGCCGGGGTACTACAGTACCGTAAAAGATAAAAATGAACCGGACAGAGAACTTGTTTGGCGTCCTGAAAACATGTTAGATATTGATTTTGAAGTATTCCAAAAAGTAAAACAAGAAAGAAACCAAAAAAACAGCAGAAACTTAATTGAATTAACATCTGAATACAGCATTTATGACACAGAAAACTACGGTGATGAAACGGGCAGAAGAATAAGCATAACCGGCTCACCTAATTTAAGCAATGTCAGAACCATTATGATAGGTATTCGAAACCGAAAAAAAGACAACAACAAACTCTCTGATGATGGTCTGCAAAAATCTATTGAAGTTTGGATGAACGAATTACGATTAGCGGGATTTGATGAAGCCGGCGGCTGGGCAACTCGGGGGCGACTGCAAGCTAACCTCGCAGACTTTTCAAGTATTGCTGTTTCCGGAGATTACAGTACTCCCGGTTTTGGAAGTATTGAAAAGCGTGTTAGCGAAAGACAAAGATCAACCGATAAAAGTTACGACTTTTCAACAAGCACCGAACTCGGTAAATTCTTCCCGAAAAAGTACGGAGTAAGAGTTCCGGTTTATTTTGGTTATTCTGAGGTGTTCAGCGACCCGGAATACGACCCCTTAAATCCGGACATAAAAATGACAACTGCACTAAAAGGGCTTTCGCAAGAAGACAGGACGAAACATTTACAAATTACACAAGATTATTTAAAGCGAAAGTCGTTTAATATAACTAATATCAGAATTAACGGAAATTCTGAAAAAAAGAAAAAAGAAAAAAAAGACAGTAACCCGAAACTTATCGGAAAAAGGGAAGGTAAAAACAAAGGAAACTCTAAACCTTTGTGGCATATTTCAAACTGGACGGCAAGTTATGGTTTAAATGAAACTTTTATCAGAAACATAAATACCGACCATAATATTTTAAAGGTTCATACAGGGGCAATTGCATATAACTATAATATATCCCCTAAAAACATAAAACCTTTCTCAAAAGTTAAGTTGTTTAAATATAAAGCATTCAAAATAATTAAAGATTTTAACTTTTATTATATGCCTTCAATGATTGCTTTCAGAAGCGACATGAGAAAATCATATAACGAAATACAACTCCGAAACATTGAGGCTGTTAAGAGCGGAAGCTACGGAGATACACTAATAACAACTTTCGACAAACAATTTATTTGGAACAGAACCTATGATTTCAGGTATAACCTTACCCGAGATTTTAAAATAACCTACCGAGCAAATAATCAAGCTTGGGTTGACGAACCTGACGGCAGAATAGACAAAGACGATGAATATAAATGGAATGCCTACAAAGATTCCGTTGTCGGAAACATCAAAGATTGGGGCAGAACAAGAGATTTTCATCAAAATTTTAATGTCATTTGGTCATTACCGATTAATAAATTACCGCTGTTGGCTTGGACAACTGCAAATGCAAGGTATGATGCCGATTATTATTGGACAAAAGGCTTAGAAAGCAAAGAAATAAAAGCAGAAGATATCGGAAATACAATAAGCAATAATCAATCTGTTCAGCTTACTTCTCAATTAAACTTTGAGCGTTTATACCGAAAGGTTAAATACTTAAAAAACATCGACAATAAATTTAAAGGAAAAAGCAAGAAAAAGAAGAAAAAATACAAAACCGTAACATTTTCTAAAACGGGCTTAAAACTTAAAAAAGACAGAGCAAAAACAATAACTCATAACCTTAAAACAGATAATGTAAAACTAACAGTTACCGATAAAAACAAAAAACCGATAAAAGGAAAAACCGAAATTATTGATGCGAATAAAGTAAAGTTTATTCCTGAGGTTGATGCAAAAGGCGTTACAGTTGAAATATCCGGCAAAAAAGAAATAAAAGACAATATTTTCAGAATTATTACTGACTATACTGTTTACAGCCTGATGTCCGTCAGAAATCTTTCACTCAACTATACCGAAAACAACGGAATGATAGTTCCCGGATATTTGCCGAAATCCAAATTCCTCGGAATGGACGAAAGCTTTAACGCTCCCGGCTGGAAATTCATTACCGGTTTAACAAATACAGAAGGATTACTCGGTTTTGCCGGAACAAACTTTATGCAAGAAGCGGTTCTGCACAATTGGTTATCAGGAGATTCCTCACTAAATGCTCCCACAGTTACAACCCATGATGTTACTTACACTTTCAGAGCAACCCTAAAACCCCTGCAAGGAATGAGGGTAGATGTTACAGCAGACAGAAGGACAAATAATCAAAAAAAGCAATATTGGATAAATTTTGACGGAAATATTGATCCTACCGGACTAACAGAAACCGGAAATTTCTCAATGTCATTCATATCATTAAAAACAGCGTTTAAACAAAATAAATTAGACACAACATATAACTCTGATGTTTACGACCTTTTTAAAAGCTACCGTATATTTGTTGCCGAAAATTTAGCAGAAGACAGAGCAAGCAAAATATCCGGATACAACCCTAACATACCCAATACTTATATTGACTCTTCCGGAGTTGAGCAAATCAGAGACAACTACCCCCACGGATACAGTGAAGCTTCGCAAGATGTGTTATTGCCTGCCTTTTTAGCGGCATATTCCGGGCAAACACTTAATGGTTTTATAAATAACCCTTTCCCGAATATACCATTGCCTAATTGGCGAATAAAGTATGACGGACTTACTTATTACGATGCAATTAAAAAAGTTTTTAAAAGAATTACAATAAACCACGCATACAATTCAAAATATCAAATAACGGCTTATAATCTTCATTCTGACTATAACGAATACCTTGAAACAGGATTAACCGACTTCAGAGATGAACTCACAAATGATTTTATTTCTGAATATCAAATGGGAGGTGTTTCAATTGACGAAAAATTTGTTCCCCTTATCGGAATAGATATGCGATGGAAAAATGAAATGCAATCTAAACTCGAATATAAGCAAACCCGAATGTTAATGCTCAGCTTTGCAAACAACCAAATACTTGAAATGCTTAATAAAGAGTATGTTATAGGCTTTGGGTATAAAGTTCCGAAACTAAAAATTCCGATGACGGTGCAAGGGCAACAAAAAATATTTGAAAGCGATTTAAACATTCGTGTTGACTTCACATACCGAGATATGATAACTATTATCCGAAGAATTAACGAAGAAATAAATGATGTTTCTGCAGGAAATAAAAACATTTCAATAAAAGTAAATGCCGATTATAATCTCGATAAAGTTACTCTTCGAATCTTTTACGAAAGGTTAATGAACGAACCTCGTGTTTCGTCCGGTTATAAAACCACAAACACACACATCGGTTTCAGTTTAAGGTTTAACTTGGCAAATATTTAAAAACAAATAAAAAATTATGTGTTTATTTTTTTTATTATTGAAAATATCTATTTTTGAAACTTCAAAACAAAAAAGTAAATTTATTATAATTTAAAGTAAACTGTGGGATTATGAATATACCTGAAAACTTGAAATATACAAAAGACCACGAATGGATTAGGGTAGAAGGTGACGAAGCATATATCGGAATAACCGATTTTGCACAAGGAGAGTTAGGAGATATTGTTTTTGTTGAAGTTGAAACCGTCGGCGAAACTTTCGATAAAGAAGAAGTGTTCGGAACAATCGAAGCCGTTAAAACAGTTTCCGATATGTTTATGCCGTTATCGGGAGAGGTTCTTGAGTTTAACGAAAAATTAGAAGACACTCCGGAAGTAATAAATACTGACCCTTACGGCAACGGCTGGATTATTAAAATTTCAATAAATAATGCTTCGGAAGTTGACTCGTTATTATCAAACACAGATTATGCAACTCAGGTAAACGCCTGATTAACCTATATTTTAACAAAAAAGGATTGTCTGATTACGGCAATCCTTTTTTTATTGCTAAAAATAATATCTTTGCAAAAAAGAAAAAATGGAAACCTTAATACCCGTCATTGTATTTATTATAGGAATTATCGGAACTTTGTTAATTACAAATTTCCTGTTCAAAAAAAACTCCGTCAGCAAATCCGATTTCAATAACCTTCTGAAAGAAAAAGAAATCTCCGATTATAAAATAGAAACACTTGAAAACGAAAGAAAAAAAACAGAAGAAGAACTGCAAACCCAAAAATATGAAATAAAAATCCTCAGAGAAGACTTGTCAAATATTAAATCTTTATTGGCATCAAGCAAAACAATGATTGAAAATAAAGAAAAAGAAATACAAGAATTGAAAATTGATATTGCCGATTATCTTAATGAGATTAGTGAAATAAAAGAAAAAGTAACCAAAGCAGAGTCGGAAAAAGTAGCATTAGAACAAAAAAACATTAACCTTTCGGAAAAGCTGCAAACCCAAAAAGAAGAAATTGAGAACATAGGCAAAAAATTCAGCAACGAATTTAAAGTTTTGGCAAACAGTATATTGGAAGAAAAAAGCAGGAAGTTCACGGAACAAAATCAACAAAACTTAAAGATATTATTAGATCCCTTAGGCGAAAACATTAAAGAATTCAGAAAAAAAGTTGAAGAAACTTACGATAAAGAATCTAAACAGCGTTTTTCATTAGAAGAAAAAATAAAAGATTTAGTTGATCTCAATCATAAAATAAGCGAAGAAGCACACAATCTTACCAAAGCTTTGAAAGGCTCTGCAAAAACACAAGGCGATTGGGGCGAAATGATATTAGAGTCAATTCTTGAAAATTCAGGGCTTCAAAAAGGCAGAGAATTTTTCACACAAGAATTTTTAAGAAATGACGCCGGGCAAACAATTAAAGGAATTGACGGCAAAAAAATGCAACCTGATGTTTTAATCAAATATCCCGACGGACGAAATATTATCATCGACTCAAAAGTAAGCCTTGTTGCTTATGAAAGATATGTCAATGCAGAAAATGATATTGAACAAGAAAAAGAATTAAAATTACACTTGCAATCACTGAAAAATCATATTGACGGGCTCAGTGCAAAAGATTATGACAGCTACACACAAACATTAGATTTTGTAATGCTTTTTATTCCGATTGAACCGGCATATTTATCGGCAATAAAACATGATGATAATCTGTGGAACTATGCCTACAAGAAAAAAATATTATTAATAAGCCCAACAAACCTGATAACCGCATTAAAACTTGTTAAGGACCTTTGGAAAAGAGAAGATCAAAACAGAAATGCGTTTGAAATAGCCGAACGCGGCGGCAGGCTGTACGATAAATTTGTCAGTTTCATTGAAAATTTAGAAGACATAGGAAAAAACATTAATAAAGCAAACGACAGTTATGAAAACGCATTAAAACAACTTAAAACCGGAAAAGGAAATATTATAGGTCAGGTTGAGAAACTAAAAGAGCTTGGTGTAAAAACACAAAAATCAATTCCCGGAAACTTTGAACTTCAGGATAAAAATTAACCTCAGAAGCTTATCATACAAAAACATTGCAACTTTCTAATCTTTTTATAAATTTGCAAAAAATTAGGTCCCGTAGTTCAACGGATAGAATAGCAGTTTCCTAAACTGTAGATACAGGTTCGATTCCTGTCGGGACTACTTTTTATATCTTTTCAACCCTAATTATATTTACCGGACAAACATCAGCGGCTTCTTTGTTCGGTTCAAAATCATCATCAGAAGTAACCGCAATATAAATCCCCTTTTTTTCTTTCGATTCTAAAAGCGTACTTTTTCCGTCAACCTCATCCATTGTCCAGTTTGAGGGTGCAACCTCAACACAATAATTACAACCGATACATTTTATTCTGTGGTGACTTATTCTGACCATAAATTTATTTAAAGACGCAAATTTTATTAATTTTGGTAAATATTTCAAAATAAAGTTGATATTTAACTTGTTTTATGCAGAAAACTATATGAAACAATTGATTTTTTACATTGCGGCATTAATTTTTATCATCTCCGGATGTGCTCAAATAGGCTCATTAACCGGAGGGGAAAAAGACACAGAGCCTCCCGTAATGCTAAAAAGCAAACCCGCAGAAAAAGCACTAAACGTTAAAGAAAATAAATTAACTTTTACTTTTGATGAATTCTTTGGGTTAAATAATCTTAACGCCGTGTTTTTATCATCTCCGCCTTTAATTGAAAAACCGACCTTTAAAATAAAGCGTAAAAATTTAGTCGTTATTCTTAATGAAAAATTGAAAGATACAACAACATATATGTTTTGGTTTGCTGATGCAATTGAAGATTATCATGAAAAAAACCCCTTAAAAGGTTTCAAATTTATCTTTTCAACCGGTAATGTGTTAGATACAATGGAAATTTCCGGAAGTTTAAAAGATGCTTTCACATTACAGCCTGACCCTGATATGCTTGTAATGATTTACAGGGAGTATAACGACTCTACTCCCATTAATGAAATACCGTATTATATTACAAAATCCGATACATCCGGAAACTTTAAAATTGATTATATCAAACCCGGAAAATATCGAATTTTTGCATTAAAAGATTTAGATGCCAACATGAAGTTCAGCCTCCCGAATGAGAAAATTGCTTATACCGATACTTTTATAATTCCCGAAGTTAAAACAGAAACAAAAACCGACACCTTTAAAACCGGCTCAGTTTTACATATAGGTTCGGAAACTTCAGCCGGAGACACTTTGCTTAACGATACGGTTATTATTTCAGAAGAATATATTTACTCTCCGCAAAACATTACTCTTTTCACTTTTACGGAAGATAACAACAAACAATATATCTTAAATTCTGAAAGAGAACTAAAAGGAAAGTGTAAATTTGAATTCAATAAACCGGCCGACAACGTAAAAATCTCCTCCTTAAACTTCGATTTAATTGACAAAAATTACTTTGCGGAAAAAGCCGACAGCGGAAGATCTTTAATTTATTGGCTTCGAAATAAAGAAATATACAATAAAGATACACTACAATTTTCTGTTTCATATTTTAATTTAGACTCCGCAGAAAACAAAGTTGCCGAAACAGATACAATTAGCTTTACCTTTAATATTGATGCTGACACAATAGCCCGAGAAATAAATTTTGAAGAATTTAAAACAGAACAAGATTCGTTTTCTCATTATTCAATAGTTTCAACAACCCCGATAAAAAGTATCGACACCTCAAAAATCAAACTTTTTGAAGTTCTGGACACATTAGTTGCAGATACAAAAGAACAAAAACTGCTTAAATTTTTCAGACCGGCACCAAACGAGTTAGTTTTTTCATTAAAAAGACCTTTTGCAAAAAACTTTTTTATTGAAGCCTTAAATTTTGATACAACAGAAAATTGGGTTCAAAATAATTACAGGAAAAATAACACAGTCTTAAATTGTAAAATAACCGATAAAAACATTTCTGAAAAAGACACCCTAAAGATTGTATTACATTATGATAATGCTTTTTTTAAAAACCAAATACTTAAATTCAACGACACACTTTCCCTTCCGTTACTAAAGCAAGGTCTTATTTCCGTGCAACGTCTGTCCGCTGATACAATTAGGATGAAATTTAAAAAAGCTGTTTCATCTGATACAGAAATAAAACAATTTGTAACAGAAAACAAAAATTGGTATAAACAGGTAAAATCGGAAGAAAGCAACTTATTAACATTACTAATTAAGGAAAAAGAATTAATTTATAAAGATACAATCTTATTAACTCTCAGAACAAATGATTTTGACAATACTTCCGGTGAAAAAATTGACTTTGAATATTCAAAAAACGCAATTTTTAAATTTAATAAACAAAAAATTAAAAAATTTGTTCGCGAAGAACGTGATAAATTTTATATCGTGTTTAATAAACCTCTGCACTCTGACATTAACATAAATTCTGTTAACTTTACGATTAACAACGAATGGTATAATCAAGAAAAAACATCTTCCGGAGATACCGTAAAATTTAAAATAACAGATAAATTTGTAAGCAGTCTGGATACGTTAAAAATATCCGTAAACTATAAACTTTTAAACAGGTACGATAAAACAGTAGAAGAAAAAGATACCCTAACCCTTACTTATAAAAGAAAAAGGCGTTCAAGAAAAAACCGTTCTGCAAATGTTTCAACCGGCACAGAAAACTCAGAAAAATTAAAAACTGTAAGTATTAATATTCCTGTTAAATATAAAATTTTAAAAGATACACTTTCCGAACGTAAATATAACTTATTATACCCGTGGGAAGGTTCTAAAAACTATTTGCTTAAAATGGATTCATCCTCATTTACTGATATATATGGAGGGTTATCAAAAAAAGAAGAAATAAAATTTAAGGTGAGAAAAAACGATGCTTACAGCAAATTAAATATTAAACTTGCAAATATCGGTAAATTAGAGAACCCTAATTATATAACTTCTGACGACTCAACATCAACAGACTCTGTTCTTCTTTCTCAACTAAAAAAAGGACAAATAATTTTATATTTATCCAATGAAAAAAAAGAAATCGTAAAAACTGAATTTGCAAATTCAAATGAAAATATCTCATATAGTAATCTAATCCCCGGAACATATTCGGCAAAAATAATTTACGACATAAATAATAACAAAAAATGGGATTCGGGCAAATACCTGAAAAACCGACAACCCGAGCGTGTTATTATTTATGAAGAAACCATAACATTAACAGCCGGAGAAGAAACAGAAATTATCTGGGATTTATAAATAAAAAAAAAGAAATTATGGCAAAACACAACAATAAAAAAAAGAAATTAAAAAAAATATCAACCTTTAACCGAAAAACATTGCAAACCTTTGTAATGAATATTTTTCGCGACAGACCTAAACAATACTTCAACTACAAACAGTTAGCAAAAAAGCTGAACATTTCGGATTTGCGAACAAAACAACTTCTGAACGAAGTTTTAAATCAACTTTGCGACCAAGGAAAAGTTGAAGAAGAAAGAACCGGAAGATACAAATTTGTACCTACAACATCTACTGTTACAGGCAGAGTCCAATTAATTGCATCCGGCTCAGCCTTTGTAATATCTGATGATACCGAAGAAGACATTTACATTCCTCGCAAATTTATGGGCGGAGCCTTAAACGGCGACACTGTTGAAGTTCGTATATGGGCAAGACGCAAAAAACGAAGCCCCGAAGGCGAAATCACAAAAATAATTAAACGAAATAAAATAAAATTTGCAGGAACAGTAAGCATTACAAATGACAATATAGCATTCTTAATCGTTACCGAAAGAAATATGCCTTATGATATTTTTATTCCCATGAAAAACCTTAACGGTGCTGAACACGGTAAAAAAGCAGTTGCCGAAATTACAAGTTGGGCAGATCATCAAAAAAACCCTGTCGGGAAAATAATTGATGTTCTTGGTAACGAAGGCGATAATGATGCCGAAATGCACGCAATTCTTACAGAGTTTAATTTACCGTACAAATTTCCGGAACACCTAAATAATCTTGCCGAAAAAATTCCTATTGAAATAACCGAAGAAGAAGTAAGCAAGCGAAAAGATTTCAGAAAAATAACAACCTTCACAATTGACCCGCATGATGCAAAAGATTTTGACGATGCTCTGTCATTCAGAAAGTTAGCAAACGGAAACATAGAGGTCGGAATTCACATTGCCGATGTAACACATTACGTAAAAGAAGGCAGTAAAATAGACAAAGAAGCTTACGAAAGGGCAACTTCCGTTTATCTTGTTGACAGAACGGTTCCCATGTTGCCGGAAAAACTTTCCAATAATGTTTGCTCTCTACGCCCCAATGAAGAAAAACTCACATACTCCGCCGTGTTTGAAATGGATGTCGATGCAAATGTAAAAACTCAGTGGTTCGGACGAACCGTAATTAATTCCGACAGAAGATTCAATTATGCCGAAGCACAGGAAGTTATTGAAACAGGAAAAGGAGATTTGTCCGATGAAATTCTTGAACTGAATAAACTGGCAAAAAAATTAAAAGAGAAACGTTTTAAAAGCGGCTCTATTTCTTTTGAAAGAATCGAAGTAAAGTTTCATTTGGATGATGACGGAAAACCGACCGGAATATATTTTAAAGAAGCAAAAGATTCTAATCATCTTATTGAAGAATTTATGTTGTTGGCAAACAGAAAGGTTGCAACCTATGTCGGCAAAACACTTCACAAGCCGTTTATTTACAGAATACACGATGAGCCGGATATGGAAAAACTTCACGCATTCGGAGATTTTATAAAACAGTTCGGTTACAATTTAACCTTTAAAAATGAAACGGAAGTTGCAGAATCGTTAAATAAATTGCTGTATGACGTTAAAGGAAAAAGTGAACAAAACATGATTGAACAACTTGCCGTTCGCTCAATGGCAAAGGCGGAATATTCAGCCGATAATGTCGGACATTACGGTTTGGCTTTCGACTTTTATTCACACTTCACATCTCCCATTAGGCGCTACCCGGATATGATGGTACACAGGCTTTTAACTAACTATTTAAATAAAGGCAAACCTGCAATGACTAATGTTTTAAACGAAAAAAGCAAACATTCGTCCGATATGGAACGCAGAGCCGTAATGGCTGAACGTGCATCAATAAAATACAAACAAGCCGAATTTATGCACGACAAACTCGGGTATATTTTTGATGCCGTAATAACGGGTGTAACAGAAAGAGGATTATATGTAGAAATAAATGAAAATAAAATTGAAGGAATGCTTGCAATGCGAGATTTAGATGATGATTTTTATGTATTCGATGAAAAAAATTATTGCATAACCGGAGAAAGAAGCAAAAAGAAATTTCAGCTCGGGGACCCGATAAAAATACAGCTGGTAAAAGTTAATATGCAAAGCCGAACAATTGATTTTGTTCCTGCAGAAGATTTTTAGTTTTTTTGTAATTAAAAAACAAAAGTGGCAACATATAAAGTAAATATCAAAATATGCTTTTCAACACAATTGAATTTGTATTTTTTCTGCCTGCAGTAATTATTATTTATTTTTTGGTTCCTTCCAAGTACAGATGGATACTCTTGTTGGTTGCAAGCTATTACTTCTATATGTGTTGGAAAATAGAGTACATTATTCTTATAATAAGCTCAACCCTAATTGATTACTTTTCGGCAATTCAAATAGAAAACGCAAAAAAAAAGCAAGTAAAGCGGGCTTTTCTGATTTTGAGTTTGGTTACTAACTTAGGCTTACTGTTCTCATTCAAATATTTTAATTTCTTTTCGGAAAGTGTTAATATTCTGTTTAATAAAATAAATATAGCATACCAAACACCCGAGCTAAATGTTCTTTTGCCTGTCGGTATTTCATTTTATACTTTCCAAACATTAAGTTATTCTATTGATGTTTATACCGGAAAACAAAAGGCTGAGCATCATTTAGGATATTTTGCCTTGTATGTTTCATTTTTTCCTCAATTAGTTGCCGGACCTATTGAGCGTTTCAGCAGATTAACGCCCCAACTGAAAGCAAAACACACATTCTCTTATGATAACTTAAAAAACGGACTGAGGTTAATTCTTTACGGCTTATTTATAAAAATGGTTATTGCCGACAATATTTCTGTTTACGTTGACCAAATATATAATAATCCGGCAGAATACGGTTCTTTCGATATTTTGAAGGGCATATTTTTTTATTCATTCCAAATATATAGTGATTTTTACGGATATTCAATAATTGCAATAGGAAGTGCCCTGATTATGGGAATAAAAATAATGGATAACTTTAAAACACCATATCTTGCTAAAAACATTGCAGAATTTTGGCAAAGGTGGCACATATCTCTTTCAACATGGTTCAGAGATTATTTGTATTTTCCTCTCGGAGGCAATAAAGTTAAAAAATACAGGTGGTTTATAAATGTTTTAATCGTGTTTCTTGTCAGCGGGCTGTGGCACGGTGCAAATTGGACTTTTATATTTTGGGGCGGATTGTTCGGTATAATTTATTTGACAGAAAGCATTGTTAATAAAGCATTAAAAGTAAAAAGTTCTCATACAAGTTTTTCAATTAAACATATTTTGCTTGCTTTGAAAACATTTATTTTAGTAACTTTCATTTGGGTGTTTTTCAGAAGTCAAAGTATTAGCGAAGCATTTAATATTTTTGAATTAATAGGAAATAACTTCGGAAAAGGGGTTAAAAGTCTGAGTGTTGATAATATAACATTAATGTTTTTCGTGTTATTCTTGATAAGTGATGTTTTGCTATACAACAAAAGGTTTGATAAATGGGTTGATAAAGTTCCTTTTGTCTCGAGGTGGAGTATATATTTTATTTTAATTTTTTCAATAATTGTTTTCTCCGGTGTTGATGATGCTCCTTTCATCTATTTCCAATTCTAAAAAATATGAAGATATTAAAAAAAATATTATTCCGGATTTTTATAATAATTATATTTTTGGTTATTTCTAACCTTATTTATTCGTATTTCTTTCTTGAATCTGACATACAAAAGCATTCAAAAATTATACGTGAAATACGAGAAGTCCAAGACAGTTGTCAAATAGTATATTTCGGAGAATCTTCAAATGCAACAGTTAGCAGCGGCGATATTAACAAAAGCTCAATCAGTAAGTTTATATCAGAATATTTTCCCGATTTAAAGTTCGGAACAGTTGACAGAGGTGCTGTTCACTCAGGAATTTACAAGGTATATCTTCAGCTGTTACCCGAAAAATCTCAAGTTGAAACAATTATTATTACCTTAAATTTACGCTCTTTCAATGCTCAATGGATTTTTTCGGAATTAGAAACCTCTCTGCAAAAAAGTGTTGTTTTATTAAAAAAATATCCGCCGCTGTATAACAGGTTTAGGCTTTCTTTCAAAGATTATGACTTAAAAACAAAAGACGAAAGAAATAAACAATTTAAAAGAAAGTGGAAAAAAGATAAAATTGACTTTCCCTACGAATTTCCTTATAAAAATGTAATTGAATGGGACAAAGATATGTTTAATAATGGAGTTTTGAACCCTGACGGGTCTCGCAATCAGGAGCTTACTGAATTAGCCTGCCATTATATCAAAGCTTATGCATTTACAATTGACACCTTAAAAAATCCTAGGATTAAAGATTTTGATGAAATTGTTGGATTAGCCAAAAAACGAAATTGGAATATCGTTTTTAATCTTCTGTCAGAAAATACCGAAAAAGCAAACGAATTAGTAGGTAAAGACCTTGTGTTTTTGATAAGAAAGAACAGAGATATTTTAGTTTCTCGCTACACAAAAAAAGGAGTTATTGTTGTCGATAATCTTGAATTAGTGCCTAATGAGGAATTTATTGATCAAAACTGGACAACGGAACATTATGCCGAAAAGGGCAGAAGAGCTGTTGCCGGAAATGTTGCAAAAAAAATGAAAGTTCTGTATTCTGATGAATTTGTTAATGTCGTAACCGGAGACGAGAAAAAAACAAACTTTTTCATACCGTGTGAAAAAAAAGACTCTTGGGGACAAATGCAAACTATCTCAACCGAACAGTTTTTCTCGGGAAAAACATCCTCAAAAACCGGAAACGGAGAAAATTTCAGCTTAACTTTTGAATGGGGCGTAAAAAATATTCCCGATACAATAAAAACCGTCAATATAAAATGTAAAATTTTTCAAACCGTAAAAGATGGTAATATCAAATTAGCAATTGAAGTCAGAGGAGACAGTATTAATAATATTTGGCATACAAAAAGCATAAGTTCTTTTGTACAAAATATTAATTCTTGGGAAAACTTTGAATATGCCTATTCTGTGCCGAAAGAATTTTTTTCGGGCGATTTGATAAAAATATACATCTATAACCCGACAAAAAACATTATTTATGTTGATGATTTTGAGATTAATTTCAGATAATTGTTATGTTGGGAAAATAATATTTTCCAACCCGCCGCACACATCTTGCTGGAAATCAAACAAATATACCTTTTGGGGTTTTGGTGCATGAAAAAAACAAAAAAAGATTTGCACAGTAAAAAAAATATCTTTTTATTTGCGAGTGAATACTAACTAACAAATTATGTTGTCCGAAAGACAATCTCAAATTATTGATGAGTCGATAAAATTAATTGCTGAAAAAGGAATACAAGGTTTTACAATAAAAAACTTGTCAAAAGCAATCGGCATTTCAGAACCAGCAATTTATCGTCATTTCGACAGTAAAACACATATTTTGTTGGCTATTTTGGATAACTTTAAACAAATGGCAAAATTTTTAGCAAAAATGATGTCCGAAATCCAAATAACAGCAGTAGAAAAAATATCTTTTATGTTTGAAAAAATGGTAGATTTATTTACCGAAACGCCCTCGCTTGTTTCCGTTCTTTTTTCCGAAGAAATTTTTAAAAACGAAGAAGTTCTTAAACAAAAAATTGTTGAAATATTAAATACAAACGAATCAACTGTTGAAAACATTTTAATTGCCGGTCAAAAAAAGGGTGAAATAAGAACCGATGTAAGCGAAAAAACTCTTGCATTAATGGTTATGGGATCACTGAGACTAATGGTAAAACGATGGAGCTTAGAAAATTACAATTTTAATTTGAAAAAGGAAGGAAAAATACTCATAGAGTCTATTAAAACAATATCATCTAAATAAAAACAAACTTGCGCATATTAGTATGCGTTTTATTTTACAAAACAAACGTAGTGAATATTAACTAACAAATAAAGATTAAATGGAGAAATTATTAAATAAATTGTTGAAAGCCCCTTGGCTGATTATTGCATTAACGCTTATTATAAGCGGTGTGTTCTTTTATTATATGAAAGAAAACTCAAAAATGGAAACTGACCTTGACAAATACATGCCGCAAGATCATCCTGCATTTGTATTCAGCGATCAAGCAGAAGAATGGTTCGGAATTAACGACGGAATTATTGTTGCCATAGAAAATAAAAACGGAATTTTTAATTCTGAAACGCTTGATACTTTAAAGCAGCTCACAAAAAGGCTGCAAAAAATGGATGAGATTGAAAAAGAAGACGTAACATCCTTATACACCGCAGATAACATTGTCGGCTCAGAAGAAGGTATGGATGTAAGGGCTTTTTTCAAAAGAGTTCCTAAAACAGACAGCACCTTAAATGTTTTACAAGAAAATGTTAAAAACAATGAAATGGTATTCGGAAGACTTGTTTCAACAGACGAAACGGTTACTGTTATTATTGCCGAAATCAGAGATGATGTTTTTACACAGGAGTTTTACGGTGATATTTTGAAAACTGCTTCAAGTTTCCAAACAGACGACATAAAAATTCATGTTGCAGGTCGCCCGATTGTCGAAGGTACAATGGCATTACTCGGTCCGGCAGATATGAAAAAAATGGTGCCTATTGTATTACTTGTAATTACAATTGTATTGTTTATAATGCTCAGAAGTGTAAAAAGCACATTATTGACAATGAGTGTTGTCTTTTTCAGCACATTGTGGGCTTTCGGTTTAATGGCTTTAGTAAATGTTCCGATTTATGCCGTTTCAACAATGATTCCGGTAATGCTTATTGCAATCGGGGTTGCTGACGGTGTTCATCTATACAGCCACTTACACCTGTTTCAACGAAAAAATCCGGATGCAACGAAAAAAGAAGCAGTAAAAGACATGATAAAAAATATGTGGAAGCCGGTTGTAATGACATCAGTAACAACTTCCGTAGGGTTTATTTCACTGTTAACATCACAAGTTTACCCGATTAAATATTTCGGTATTTTCACGGCATTCGGCGTAATGGCTGCCATGTTATTTTCTCTTTCTTTAATACCTGCCGGAATTATGGTGTTCGGCTTGCCGAAAATTAAAAAGGCTAAAGAAAATAAGGGGAAACACAATTCTCATATTGCGGACAAATTTGCAACAGCAGTAATAAAAAAAAGAAGTATTTCAATTATAGTAACAGCACTTATTATAATCGGCTCAATTGTCGGGATGCAAAAAATTTGGATAAATTCAAGTTTCCTTGAAAAATTTGAGAAAGACAGCGACATTGTAATGACAGATAAATTTATTAACAGTCATTTCGGAGGAACAACAACACTTAATTTAATTCTTGACGCAGAAGGTAAAAAAGAAACATTTAAAGATCCCGAAGTTTTGAAACTTGTTGACAAAATGCAAAACAAAGTTGAATCAGAATTACAGGTTGTAGGTAACTCTTTTTCTCTGACTGATTATGTAAACAGAATGAACAAAGTAATGAATGCCGATAATGAAAAATTTAACGTAATCCCGGACACAAAAAACATGATTGCCCAATACCTTTTGCTTTATGAAATGTCCGGCGACCCTGAAAACCTGAACAAAGTTGTTGATTATGATTACGAAAAACTTAATGTAACATTTCAGCTTAAAAGCGACAATTCTAAAGCAATAAATTCAACCCTTAAAGTTGTTAAAACTTTTGAGGACGATTTCAAAAAACTCGGAATAACTGTAAAATACGCCGGCAGTGGATACAAGGGGCTGGTATTTACAGACTTAATTCTTGAAGGCCAAATAATGAGTTTGATATTATCATTATTGATTGTTATTGTTTTATTGTCACTGATGTTTAAAAATATAAGATTAGGCTTAATTGGTGCAGTACCTATAGTTATCACAGCTTTAATGAGTTTCGGAATAATGGGATTCTTAAATATTCCTTTAAATACAACAACAGCTCTATTATCGAGTATTGCAATAGGAATAGGAATTGATTATGCCGTACATTTTATAGAACAATACAGAACAAATGCGAAAAAAACCGGAGACAAAATGTTGACAGCACAAAAAACAATGGCTCACTCAGGAAGAGCAATTATTTTTAATGCTGTTGTTGTCATAGTCGGGTTTATGGTTCTTACGTTTTCTGTATTCCCGCCGAACAGAGAGCTGGGAGCATTAGTTTCGCTTAATATGTTCACAAGTTTTGTAGGAACTTTGACTGTTATGTTGATTCTTTTATACAGCGGAAACTTATATTTTAAAAAGAAAAAAATTAATAACTAAATTAAAATTAAACAAAATGAAAAATTTAAAAATCACATCAATAGCAATTGCTGTATTAATGATAGCAAGCTTAGGTGCAAACGCACAATTAACAGGAAAGCAAATAGTAGAAAAAGCATATAACTTGCCTGCCGGAAAAGATAAAACGTCTGTTTTAACAATGACATTGACAAATAAACAAGGAAAACAAAGAGTTCGTAAAATAAAACAGTTCTCAAAAGATATGGGAACTGTTGAAAAAAGCATTATGTTTTTTCAATCTCCGGCAGACGTAAAAAATACATCTTTTATGAGCTGGACTTATGACAGTAACAAAGCTGACGACCAATGGATTTATTTACCGGCATTGAAAAAAACAAAACGTATTTCAAGCGACAGTAAAAGCGACTATTTTATGGGATCCGATTTTACTTATGACGATTTAGGAGACAGGAAATTAGATGCTGACAATCACAAGTTGCTTAAAACAGAAACAATTAACGGGCAAGCCTGTTATGTTGTTGAAAGTGTTTCAAAAGACGAAGACTATATGTACTCCAAAACTAAAACCTGGATTAATAAGTCAAATTTTGTCGGTGTTAAAAAAGAATTTTATGATGAAGACGAAGATCTGCTAAAAATACTGACAATTAAGAAAGTTCAAAAAATTTCAGGATTCTGGGTAATTACAAATTCAGAAATGAAAAATGTGCAAAAAAATCATAAAACCTCAATGATATTAAATAATGTACAAATAAATACCGGCGTTTCAGATGCAAAATTTACTGAAAGAATGATGATGCGAGGATTATAAAACAATTTTTAGTTGACAATTAAGTGCACTCTCTTATTTTGAGAGTGCCTTATAAAGATTTTAACACCGTGATTAAGAGCAATAAACAATATCAACATCTTATAATAATATATCTTTTTATCAGTATTATATCTTATCCTGTTAAAGCAGATACAATTCCGGATATTGATTTAATAACGATTGCACAAGTTAATCAGGGAAACAGTTATATTACATTCCCGACTGATATAGGGAATATAGAACCTTTATGGTTTGAAGGAAACTTAATCCCGAATTTTACGATACGTACAAATAAAGATGCCAGACTAGTTGGTGTATTAACACCTCAAGTAATAATAAGAATGTATCAAGAGGAATCTTTTCCGGTAAAAACACCAAGTTATATACCTCAAATAACGATGTATTACAAAATCTGTCGTGAAAATAAAAATAGCACTGTATTTGCCAGATTAGCGCATCACTCAAACGGACAAGACGGCGATTTTTACCTGGAAGACGGATTAATAAATTTACAATCCGGTGATTTCTCAACACAATATTTTGAACTTGGATTAATAAGGTCATTTTATAATACTGATTTTAATGCAAGTCAATTCTTTCGAACATCTTTTCAAAAACATTTTTTCGAAATTGAGAACCTTCAAAACGGAATATTCAGTAAATATAGGTGGAATAACAGTTTTTCTGTATTTAAAATACGTCAGGATAAAACGGAATTTGCAAAGAAAAAAGCAGGCTTCTCAATTAAGCTGAATGCAGATTGGATGTTTGGTGATATTTATACATGGAGCAACAAATCAATCGACCGCTTAAACATAGGGTTAACAGCATTTTATGCCCCGAGATTTTTAGAAGATATCGGTTTATTTGTTGAATTATATCACGGTCAGGACTATTACAATATTTATTTTAACCAACAACTAAATGTAATTCGCTTTGGTATTATGACAGAGCTGTTACGATTTTAAAATTATTTAAATTAACTATAATGAAAAAATTACAAACTATGCTATTCCTGTTAACATTAATGCTTGCAGGACAAGCACAAAATACCGAATACTCGGGATATATGAGAAATTATACGGGAGTACTGTTCGACTCCGGAGATTTATCAATTTTGCAAAACACATTTAATTTCGATATTTCAAAAACCGGAGATAAAGTAGCGTTTAAGATAAACCCTATGTTATATCATTATTGGTCAGACAGTTTGGATTTACGATTAAGAGAAGCATACCTTGACCTATATTTCAAAAACTTTGATATAAGAATAGGAAAACAGCAGGTTGTTTGGGGAAAAGCAGACGGAGTTTTCATAACCGACATAGTTTCGCCTCTTAACTTAACCGAATTTTTGTTGCCCGACTTTGATGAAATCAGAACAGGAGTAAATGCCGTAAAATTAGATTATTACATTGGCAACAATACACTTGAAGCAATCTGGATTCCTCAATTTACACCAACGGAAATTCCCGCAGAAGGCTCAATTTGGAACATTCAGCCTGAATTTCCCGCTCCCGCTTATTTCGACTGGTCAAACTCTACCATTAAACCAAGTTTAGAAAATAGTGAAGTATTTTTAAAATTTACGGCACTAACGTCTGCAATTGATTTTGAAATGATGGGCGGATATACTTGGGATGATAATCCGACTATGCACGTTCAAAAAGAATTCAGCATAAACCCGGAAACATTGCAACCGATGCTGACTCAATTAAACATTACTCCGAAACATCACAGGTTGTATCTTGCGGGAGCATCTTTCAGCACCGAAATAAAGGGTGTTATTTTTAGAGGCGAGGGGGCATATTACAACGGAAAATATTTTCAAACTGAAGATCCTTTCGCAACAGATGCTTTGGTTGGGAAAGATTATTTGCATTATTTACTCGGAGCAGATTTTAATATCGGAAATGTCAAGCTGAGTACGCAGTTTATTCAACAAACGATCTTAGACTATGACGAAAACATATTAAATCCTGAATTTGAAAACACAATGACATTTATGGCGCGTTATGATATGTTTCGAGAAACTGTTCATTTAGAATTGTTCTCATACATCGGTCTAACTTATGAAGATGCACTCATCAGACCTAAAGTTTCCTATGATTTTGATGACAGTTTTAACATACAACTCGGCTCAAACATCTTTGTCGGCGAACGTGACGGCAGGTTTGGGCAATATCAAGACAATTCAATGTTATATTTAAAATTGAAATATAGCTTTTAAAAACATCAACTAAATTTTTATATATGTATAAGATAATAATAACAATATCATTAATAATATTCTCTATATCACAAACATTCGCTCAAAAAGCCGATGCGATTGTAGGCAAATATCACCTTCCTAACAGTTTAGACCTGGAAATATTTGAACACAATAATAAATATTTCGGAAGAATAATAGCATTAAACGGATATGAAGACGGGCAAACAACAGATTATAAAAACCCTAATAAAACAAAACGTAAAGACCAATTAATCGGAAAAGTGATTATTACTAATTTAGAGTATGACACAGAAGAAAAAGAATGGGTAAACGGTAAAATGTACGGCCCTGAAAAAGGCATGTATTTCGATATTAAAATAACAGACGTGAGGCCAAAAGAAATTGAGATACAAGCCTCAAAATATTTTTTTCGGAAAACGGCAGAATGGGAAAAAATCTAAAAAATTAAAAAAATGTCTTCAAAAAAAATCTGGGATAAGGTAAAATCAAATGCTTATAAAGCATTGAAACCTTTTATTAATTTACTAAGTAAGAGTGGAATAACACCCAATATGATTACAACTATCGGCTTGTTGATTACAGTTTTATCAACAATTGTTTTAATTATGGGGGCTGAAATAGGAGAACGAGGAGACACGAGATATATAACGTGGTTTGGCGGCATATTATTATTTGCCGGGGTTTTTGATATGTTGGACGGACAATTAGCCAGAATTACCAAAAAAATGTCAACATTCGGTGCCTTTTATGACTCTGTTGTTGACAGATACAGTGAGATGATTATGTTTTTCGGAATTGCTTACTATTTGGTATCATTTGATTACTTTTTGAGTTCAATTTTTACATTTATAGCAATGATCGGTTCTATAATGGTTAGCTATACAAGAGCCAGAGCCGAAGCATTAAATACAGAATGTAAAGTCGGACTGATGCAACGCCCGGAAAGAGTCCTTACAATTGGAATTTCTGCAATTTTATACGGCCTCATATCTTATTTTACCGGTGATTTTAAAATTATCGTTGATTGGCTCCCCTTTCCTTTTATAGAAAACATATCCATTTTTACGATACCGATTTTTATAATGGCAATTCTCACAAACTATACAGCATTTCAAAGGTTAAATCATTGTTATAAAAAAATGAAATAATAATTTTAAAAATAAATAAATGAATACAAAACAAAATGTTACAAAACCTGTCGGAAAATTAGGAGTCCTTACACCCGGTTTAGGTGCAGTTTCAACCACATTTATGGCAGGGGTGTTTGCTGCACGAAAAGGTCTGGGAAAACCAATCGGCTCCATTGCTGAAATGGGAAAAATTCGATTAGGTAAAAGAACAGAGAATAAAAATCCTAATGTAAAAGATTTCGTACCCTTAGCATCTATGGATGATATGGTTTTCGGCGGATGGGATATATTTTCAGAAAACACATATGATGCAGCTATGAGAGCAGGAGTATTGGATAAGAACTTACTTTATAATCTTAAAGATGAGATGTCTGCTGTAAAACCGATGTCTGCTGTTTTTGACCATGATTTTGTAAAAAATATTGATGGTAAGAATATAAAACATGAAAAAACAAAAATGGATTCTGCTAATGCTTTAATAGCAGACATCAAACAGTTTAAGACAGAAAATAATTGTGACAGAATGGTTATGATTTGGTGTGCTTCTACCGAAGTATATACTGAAGAATCAGAAATTCACCAAACCATTGAAAAATTTGAAAAAGCTTTAAAGGAAAATCATCCGGCTATTTCACCAAGTATGATCTATGCTTATGCATCAATTAAAAGCGGAGTTCCGTTTGCAAACGGAGCACCAAACCTGACGATTGATATTCCTGCAATAATAGAATTATCAAAACAATTAAATGTTCCGATTGCAGGGAAAGATTTTAAAACGGGTCAAACATTAATGAAAACAATATTAGGTCCCGGGTTAAAAACACGTTTGTTAGGTATTGACGGTTGGTTTTCTACAAACATACTTGGGAATAGAGATGGTGAAGTTTTAGATGATGCAGGTGCATTTAAAACAAAAGAAGTTTCAAAACTAAGTGTTTTGGATAGCATATTAGAACCTGAACAATACCCGGAGCTATATAAAAACATGTATCATAAAGTAAGAATTAACTATTATCCGCCGAAAGGAGATGATAAAGAAAGTTGGGATAATATAGATATATTCGGTTGGTTGGGATACAAAATGCAGATTAAAGTTAATTTTCTATGTAAAGACTCTATTCTTGCAGCTCCTGTTGTTCTTGATTTAGCATTATTTATGGATTTGGCTCAAAGGTCTGAAATGAGCGGAATACAAGAATGGTTGTCATTTTATTTTAAATCACCTCAAACAGTTAAAGGTTTAGAGCCGATTCATGATATTTTCTTACAAAAAATAAAATTTGAAAATACATTACGTCATATAATGGGGGAAACATTAATTACACATTTAGGATTAGATTATTACGAAGAATAAATGAAAACATACAAACTAATAGCATCAGGGTTAGGAACAGGATACTCTCCAGTTGCCCCGGGAACAGCAGGTTCTATTCTCGGAATATTAATTTTATATTTATTCAACTATGGATTGAATTATTATAATATTCATGAAATTACGGTTGTTGTTCTTAATCTTGTTGTTTTAGTTTTAGTTCTTTTAATTGGTGTTTATTCTATAAAAAGAGTGCATGAAGTTTGGGAACATGATGCCGGTAAAATTGTAATTGATGAAATTGTCGGTGTATGGATTGCAGTTTTAATTGTACCGTTTCATTGGCAATATTATCTTATCGGTTTAATCTTATTTCGATTTTTTGATATCTTAAAACCATTTTATATAAGAAAATTAGACCGCCTTAAAAGCGACTGGAGCGTAATGCTTGATGATGTCTTAGCCGGAGTATATGCAAATATTGTTTTACAAATAATTGTTTATTTCTATGTTTTATAAGTCGGATAAAAAACCAAACATACTTATTTCTTTTTTTCGCTACAATATTTCAGCAATTATAGCAACGGCTGTTGACTTTACAATTTTAATAGGCCTGACAGAGATATTTCAACTTTGGTATTTCCTTTCTGCCGTAATCGGGGCAATTGCCGGAGGAATTGTTGCTTTTCTGTTTTCAAGAAATTGGGTTTTTAAAAAACGTGACGGTAAGATAGCAACACAAGCTTTAAAGTATATATTGGTGTGGGGAACAAGTATTTTTTTAAATACATATGGACTTTATCTTTTTGTTGAATACCTCAATTTTCATTATATCATTTCAAAAGTTATTGTGGCAGTAATCATCGGCATAGGATTTAATTTTTTTATGAACAAATATTTTATTTTTAAATAGTTAGTCTGAATGAGAACAAATTGGATTACATATATTGCCATTTTAAGTATAAGCCTGTTGTTGGTTTCAAGGTCAACAGTCTATTCACAAAAAATGACTCATATCAAAGGAAAAGTTATCGATGCAAAAACCAAAGAACCGATACCTTTTGCTAATGTTATTTTTGTCGGTAAAAATATCGGCACAATCACAGACTATAAGGGAGAATATTCGTTAGAAACTCAATGGCCTTCAAATAAAATTCAGGCATTATACATGGGGTACTATAGTAAGTATAGTGATATTATACCTGAAAAAAATCAAATTGTTAATTTTGAGTTAGACCCTGAAAATTATATACTGGATGAGGTCGTGGTGTCTTCAAAAAGAAAAAGATACCGAAACAAGGATAATCCTGCTGTTACTCTGATCAGAAAAGTTATTGAACATAAAAATGTAAACAGAAAAGAAAGTTTGGATTTTTATGAGTATGACCAATATGAAAAAATAGAATTTGACATTAATAATATTACTGAGGGGTTTAGAAATAAACGAGTTTTTAAAAATTTTCAATTTGTCTTTGATTATGTGGATACCTCGTCAATAAACGGGAAACCATATTTGCCGATATTTTTGCAAGAGAATTTATCAAAAGTATATTATCAAAAATCACCAAAGTCTGAAAAAGAATACATAACAGGAACAAATATTGTCGGTTCAAGAGAATATGTTGATAATGACGGAATCAGTATGATGACCGATTATTTATATGAAGACATTGATATATATGACAACAACATTCCTTTATTGACAAATGAATTTGTAAGTCCCTTATCAAATATTTCTCCGGCTATCTATAAATTCCGTATAATGGATACTGTAGATATTAACGGTTACGATTGTATTAAGCTTGCATTTCAACCAAGAAATAAATTAGATTTTGCTTTTAAAGGGACTTTGTATATTAAAAATGACAGTAGTTATGCCGTGATTAAAGCAAAACTACAATTAACTGACGGTATAAACTTAAATTTCGTGAATGACCTTCAAATTGTTCAAGAGTTTAGTTTTGAAAACAATCAATGCTGGGTACTAACAAAAGATGAGTTGGTTATCGATTTCAATGTAAGAAAAAAAGGAGCCGGGATGTTCGGGAAAAAGACGGTTCATTTCGACAACTATTTATTTAATAAAGAAAGGGCGGAAGAACTATATTCAGGAATTGATAATGTTATTAAAGAAGACGGTTTTGATCAAAGAAAGAAAGAATTTTGGGAAAAAGAAAGGCTGACAAAATTATCAGAACAAGAAGAGAATATTTTTAAAATGGTTGACAGTGTTCAAAGTTTACCTGCTTTTAAAAAAACCATGGATATATTAATGTTGTTAGTTGCCGGTTATTGGGAGTTCGGAAAAGTAAATGTCGGACCGGTAAATACATTTTATAGCTTTAATGATGTTGAAGGTTTTCGTTTTAGATTAGGAGGCAGAACAGGTGATAAATTTAGTGAACATTTAAGACTAGACGGTTATCTGTTATATGGCTTTAATGATGAACGCTTTAAATATTCAGGAAGTGCAAAATGGTCGCTTAATAAAAAGCCGTTAAAGGAATACCCGGTACACTCTATAATGGCAATGTATCAAGTAGAAACAAATTTTCCGGGTATGGAAATGCAGTTTATTAATGAAGATAACTTTTTACTGTCATTCAAACGAGGGGTCGCCGATAAACTGTTATATTATAAAATGTTTAAAATTGAGCCTTTCAAAGATTGGGGAAACGGTTTTTCAACAACGGTAAACTTAAAACACATTATTCAAGAACCGGGAGGAACATTGCATTTTGACTATGATGATTTTTCTTTAAATGAAATAACCTCAAGTGAAATTTCAGCAATATTACGATTTGCCCCGAATGAAAAATTTTACCAAGGAATTAACTATAGAACCCAAATTATTTCTAAATACCCGGTATTTCAATTATCCTACACTCAAGGAATAAAAGATGTTTTCAATTCTGATTTTAATTATGGTAAATTATCGTTTAATGTATTTAAACGTTTTCACCTTTCACCAATCGGATTTACTAATTTTGAATTTGAAGCAGGAAAAGCGTTCGGAGAGGAAATTCCTTATCCTTTACTATTTATTCATCGTGCGAATCAGACCTATTCCTACCAACTGCATTCATATAACATGATGAATTTTCTTGAATTCATAAGTGATCAATACATTGCTGTTTATGCTGAACATAATTTCTATGGCTTTTTCTTTAATAAAATACCTTTGATAAAACGGCTTAAACTGCGAGAAACAATATCATTTAAAGCAATAAAAGGGAATGTAACTGATAAAAATAATCCATTAATAACAGACGGATTAATGAACTTCCCGACAGACATTGACGGAAACACTTCTACATTTACTTTAACAAGTGAACCCTATGTTGAAGTAAGTGTAGGTGTCGGGAATATATTCAAATTTTTCAGGGTTGATTTAATTAAAAGAGTTACTTATCTGGATAACCCGAATGTTTCAGAATACGGTATCCGAGCAAGATTTAAATTTGATTTTTAAATATGAAAAATATGAGACAACTTCAACAAAAATATTCAAAGTTTAACATCCCTCAGCTTGCAAAGAAAAAAGGGATTTATCCTTTTTATCACCCGATTGAATCAGGGCAAGATGCAGTAGTAAAGCTTAAAGGGAAAGATGTATTAATGTTTGGTTCAAACAGTTACCTTAGCTTAACCAATCATCCGGAACTAAAAAAAGCTGCAAAAACTGCTATAGATAAGTACGGTACCGGAGCTTCAGGTTCAAGGTTAATGAATGGAAACCTTGATTTGCATGAAGAACTCGAAATTAAATTAGCAGATTTTGTTAAAAAGCCTGCAGCAACTGTATTCAGTACAGGTTTTCAAACCAATATCGGCACAATTTCTACAGTTGTAGGACGAAATGATTATATTATTTCTGATGAAAAAAATCATGCATCCATTATAGAGGGAACCAGATTAACCTACGGAAAAACGCTGAAATATCGCCATAACGATATGGGCTCTCTGGAAAAGGTTCTTCAAAAAACAGATAAAAATCAAATAACATTGATTGTCACAGACGGGATATTCAGCATGGAAGGCGATATTGCTCAGATGGATAAAATTTGTGATTTAGCCGATAAATATTCAGCATCCGTTATGGTTGATGATGCCCATGCTCTTGGAGTGTTGGGTGCTAAGGGTGAAGGAACAGCTGCGGAATTTAATGTGACCGATAAAACAGATCTTATTATGGGAACATTCAGTAAAACACTTGCCTCTCTCGGTGGTTTTGTTGCAGGAGATTTTGAAACGATTAATTACATTAAGCATCATGCTCGGTCTTTGATTTTTAGTGCGAGTATTCCGCCGGCTTCAGCGGCAACAGTTTTAAAAGCCTTAGAAATAATAAAAGCTGAACCTGAAAGAATCAGTCGTTTATGGGATAATACGAATTATGCGAAAAAATGCCTTCAACAAGAAAACTTTGACATCGGGAATAGTGAATCGCCCATTATACCCATTTTTATAGGAAATGATATTAATACCTTTGTCTATTCATCAATGTTATTGGAAAATGGGGTATATGTAAATCCGGTTGTTCATCCGGCAGTTGCAAAAGATCAGGGGATTCTCAGATTTTCTTTAATGACGAATCACACAAAAGAACAAATCGAAATAGCTGTTGAAAAACTTGTGAAAAGCAGAGCTCAAATTGAAAAAATTAAAATCCCACAATTTAGTTAATATGAAAAATGTTAAAATAACAGAGGTAAAGTCCAAATCAGACCTCAAAAAATTTATTAGTTTTCCCGATAAGTTGTATAAAGGTAATAAATATAGAGTGCCGCAGTTGCATTCTTTTGAAAGATCTACATTATCGAAAAAAAAGAATCCTGCTTTTGATTTTTGCGAATCAAAATATTGGTTAGCCTATAAAGATGATAAACTTGCAGGGAGAATTGCCGGAATTATCAATCATAAATCAAATGAGATTTGGAAAGAGAAAAATATGCGTTTCGGATGGATTGATTTTATAGATGATATCGAAGTTTCATCTGCTTTGATTAAAACAGTAGAAAGCTGGGCAAAAGAAAATGAACTGACGGCAGTGCACGGCCCTTTAGGCTTCTCAGATATGGATCTAGAAGGAATGTTGGTAGAAGGTTTTGATGAAATCGGAACTCAGGCGACACTGTATAATTACTCCTATTATCCGGTTCATATAGAGAAACTCGGCTATGTAAAAGATGTTGATTGGGTTCAGTCCGAAATTAAAGTGCCGAAAAAAGTACCTGAAAGGGTCAAGCGTATCAGTAATATCGTTTTAAAAAAATATGATTTAAGAATATTAAAGGCAAAAAAAGCAAAAGATGTTTTACCCTATGCTAAGAGTATGTTCGAAACTCAGAATAAATCCTTTGCTCACCTTTACGGTTATGTTCCGCTTACAGAGAAACAAATAGATTATTATGCGAAAGAATATTTTTCACTGATAAATACTAAATATGTATGTTTTGTATTAGATAAGAATGACGAAGTTGTTGGTTTCGGTATAACAATTTTATCATTGTCAAAAGCCTTACAAAAAGCCAAAGGAAAGTTATTCCCTTTCGGATTTATCAAAATATTGAAGGCTTTAAAGAAGAATGATACTGTAGATATGTTTTTACAGGGTGTAAGGCCTGATTATATTAAAAAAGGAGTGGCTGCTGTTTTCTTCAATGAGTTAATGCAAGCTTATATTGATAACGGTATTAAAACAGCAATTACAAGCCATGCCTTAGAAAATAATAGTGCTGCTACTCAGATATTTAGTGTTTATAATAGCCGCCAACATATACGGAGACGAGCATATATAAAAAAAGATATTTAATAAGAAATAACAGTGAAAAAAATTTTAATTACCGGTGCTGGGGGTTTTATCGGAGGTTTTCTTGTTGAGGAAGCTTTGAAAAGGAACTATGAAGTATATGCAGGCATCAGAAGTACAAGTTCGAAAACTTATCTGACACACCCGGATATTAAGTTTCTTAATGTGGACTTATCAGATAAAAATGTACTGTGTGAGAAATTAAGAACCTTTGATAAGTTCGATTATGTGATTCACAATGCCGGAATTACTAAAGCACTAAAAAAGGAAGATTTTGACAAGGTTAATTTTAAAAGCACACAAAACCTTATAGAGGCTTTAAACGAAACGGTCGGTTTTCCTGATAAATTTATTTACATCAGCAGTCTTGAAGCTTTTGGCCCCGGAAATGAAGATACTCTTCAACCGATAAAAGATTCAGACGACCCAAAACCGATTTCAAAATATGGAGAAAGTAAATTGAAAGCAGAGCGGTATATTAAATCTATTGAAACTCTTCCACATTTAATTTTCAGACCGACAGGTGTATACGGCCCTCGAGAAAAAGATTACTTCCTTTTATATAAAGGAGTTAAAATGGGAATTGAAACATATGTCGGCACATCTGAACAATACATTACTTTTATATATGTAAAAGATTTAGCTCGTTTGATTTTTGATGCAGTTGAATCAACGGTTTCAGGCAAATCCTATTTTGCAACAGATTTGAAACAATACACAGCCAAAGAATTTAATAATGTTGTAAAAGAACAATTAAACAAAAAAACCATTCGAATTATTTTCCCTAAACTTTTTGTTAAGACCTTAGCTTTTATAAACGAAAAAATATATTCTGTTTTTAGGAAAGTTCCGACTTTAAACACTGAAAAATATAAAATAATTTCCTGTAAAAACTGGCTTTGTGACAGTAGTGCGATTAGAAATGATTTTGGGTTTATTCCCAAATATGATTTAAAAAAAGGCATTAAAGAAGCAATTACTTGGTACAAAAAAGAAAAATTACTCTAATACGAATGAAAATAATTATTTCAATATTAATTATATGCTTCGGATTGTTAACATTACAACTTCCGGCTCAAAACGATTATCCTATTCCTGAAAAAAACAAGGAATTACTGTTTTATATTCAACGAAATCATAATAAGAATACAATAATCTACGATGCAAATTTTGACAGAGACGGAAATCTTATTGATAATAAACCGATAAATGTATACTGGGTCAGATATGAAGAGCAAGGGCAAAAAATGGAATTGCGTGCAATTGAAAAGAAATTTGCATATGGTTTAGAATTTAAAAAAATAAAATCACATAAGCATTATTATCAAATTGAACTTGTTGCATACGATAAGCGAAAACTTTGGTTAAAACAAGAAGCACCCTACAAGGCAGCGGTTTATATGATGATTAACGGTAAATTAGCTCTTTTGGAGCGTCAATATATTTTTGCAGATAACTCCGGGCTATGGCCGGATGTTAAATACATAGAGCTATTCGGGAAAGATATTGTAACAAATGAGAATAGATATGAAAAAATAATAAACAATTAGTCAGACATTAATAAAAAATGAACTTTCAAAGATTTACCAAAAAAAACATTGCCATAAATAGTTTGCTTGTTATTGCATACTTAATTTGGAATATGATTATCGGAGGAATAAGAGAAGAACATTATTTCCTTGTTTTTCTTTGGCTCACTTTGTTTTATGCTCACGAAAATACACGAAAATTCATTACTGGTTTTTCATTATTTATAGTTTATTGGATTATTTACGATTCCATGAGAATTATCCCTAATTATGAAGTTTCACAAGTACATATTCGTGAACCCTATGAATTTGAAAAAGCATTATTCGGTATAAATATTAATAATGTATTACTTACTCCTAATGAATACTTCAACCTTAACCACAGTAAGTTTTTAGACATTCTTTCCGGCTTATTTTATATTAACTGGGTTCCGATCCCACTTGCTTTTGCCGTTTACCTTTTTTTTAAAGACAAACTATTGTTTGTGAAATTTTCATTAGTCTTCTTATTTGTAAACATAGTCGGTTTTATAATCTATTATATTTATCCGGCTGCTCCGCCTTGGTATGTTGATATTTATGGATTCGACTTACATATGGGAGTACAAGGAAACAGTGCCGGTCTTGCTCGTTTTGACGAAATCACAGGAATTCCGGTATTTGAAGGTATTTATAATAAAAATGCAAATGTTTTAGCTGCAATTCCATCACTCCATGCATCTTACCCTGTTGTTGTTTTGTTCTACGGAATAAAAAAGCGACTATTTAAAATCAATTGGTTGTTTGGAATATTTATGATTGGCATATGGTTCTCTGCAGTATATTCAGGACATCATTATATCATTGATATTATTCTTGGTGTTTTTGTAGCGTTATCGGTACTAATTCTATTTGAAAAATTTTCACAAAAATTAGTTCTGAAAAATTGGATTCAAAAATTCA
Source organism: Bacteroidales bacterium (assembly GCA_021648725.1). Taxonomy (NCBI): domain Bacteria; kingdom Pseudomonadati; phylum Bacteroidota; class Bacteroidia; order Bacteroidales; species Bacteroidales bacterium. Next base: position 145,646 of record JAKISF010000002.1, read on the forward strand.
TTCAAAAAATCTAAAAAGTCGCAATAATGATGTATAGGTATATTTTTACCGTCAGACCAAAAATTCCCGGCGATTTTAATGACAGCACTTTTAAATTCATTTCAAAACCGCTTCCGATAAAATATCAATCGGATGAACAGCATCTCTGCCTGTTCCGTCTTTTATTTGGCACCTGCAACTTGTTCCCGGAGCAACAATAACTGTTTCTTTTTTGCTTTTTCTAATTTCCGGAAACAAAGTTAACTCTCCTATCTTCATCGAAAGCTCATAATGTTCTTTTTCGAATCCAAAACTTCCTGCCATCCCGCAACAGCCCGACGGAATTTCCTCAACCGTATAATTCTTCGGAAATGACAAAATAAGTTTTGTAGCATCGGTTGAAGCAACAGCTTTCTGCTGGCAATGTCCGTGAAGTTTTATCTGTTTCGGCTCTTTTGTAAATTGCTCTTTTACAATGTTTCCGGACTTCATTTCTTTTGCCAGAAATTCATCTGTCATCAAACAGTTTTTCCCCAACTGTAAAGCAATATCTTTTTGTTTTGCATCTTTAAAAAAATCCGGATATTCATCTCTGAAAGTTAAAATTGTCGAAGGTTCAATTCCTAAAAGCGGTGTTTTCTCCGAAATTATATCTTTTAAAACAGCAATGTTTTTTTCAGCAATTTGCTTTGCTTTTCTTACCAATCCTTTTGACAAATATGTCCTTCCGCTTTCCGAAATATCGGGAATAGCAACCACATAACCCAATTTTTCCAAAAGGCGGACTGCTTTAATTCCTATATCGGCATCATTGTAATTCGTAAACTCGTCGGCAAATAAATAAACCTTTCTTTTATGCTTTGATTTCGGCATTTTTTTAAATGCTTTTTTCAAAGTTTTCGGCGATAAAGTCGGCATTTTTCTTTTTGTTGAAAACCCAATTAATCGCATTGCCGGTTTATAAAAAATTTTGCTTTTAAGAAAAAAGTTTGAAACAGCCGGTACAACCGAAAGCAAACGATTTATTTTTGTGATATTTGCAACAATGCGACTTCTGAAAGGAATACCGTTTTTGTCGTAATATTGCTGTAAAAATTCGGCTTTTAACTTCGTTACGTCAACATTTGAAGGACATTCGCTTTTGCATGCTTTACACGACAGGCAAAGGTCAAGTATGTTGTATAAGTCTTTGTTGTTGAATGGGTTATCGCTGTTTGTAATCACCTCACGCAGCATATTTGCCCTTGCTCGTGTGCTGTTTTTTTCGTCTTTACTTGCCCTGTAAGAAGGGCACATTGTTCCGCCTGCGGCATTGGTTTTTATGCAATCGCCGGAGCCGTTGCATTTTTCTGCTGCACGCAAATATCCTCCCGTTGACGAAAAATCAAAAGTTGTTTCAATTTTTTTTGTTTCATTACCGGGAATATATCGTAAATGTTCATTCATTGGCAAAGTATCGGTAATTTTTCCGGGATTAAAGATGTTTTTGGGGTCAAAAACTTTTTTAACTTCTTTAAAAAGATTATAAATTCTTTCTCCGTACATAAGCGGAATAAACTCTCCTCTCAGTCTGCCGTCGCCGTGTTCTCCGCTTAATGAACCGCCGTATTTTTTAACGAGTTTTGCCGTTTCGTATCCTATCGTTTTGAACAGTTCAACATCTTTTTTATCCTTCAAATTTAAAATCGGTCGCAAATGCAACTCTCCTGTTGCAATATGTGCATGATAAACACAATCTAAATTATATTTTGACAGAAGTTTTTGAAAATCGAAAATATATGCAGGCAGTTTGTCAACTCTCACTGCAGTATCTTCAACCAAACTTACAGGGCGAGCATCGCCCGGCATATTCGACAAAACTCCCAAACCGGCTCTTCGCAAATCCCAAACTTTTTTAATCTCATCGCCCCGTATAATCGGAAAGTGATAGCCGTAACCGGCATTTCGCATATCATTTTTCATGTTTTCGGCAATTTGAATAATTTCCTCAATGCTTTCTCTTGTAAATTCTATTATCAGAATTGCCTCAGGTTCGCCTTTCAAAAAGAAACGATTTTTTTCTAACCCTTTTGATTTTTTTGTTAAATCAAGAATTTTTTTGTCCGTTAACTCAACCGCACCGGGTTTAAATTTCAGAGCAATTAAATTTGCATAAAAAGCATCTTCCAATTTGCTGAAATGCGGAACAATTAATGCCTTTTCTTTCGGCGGAAGTTCAACTAATTTTAAAGTTATTTCTGTTGTGAAAGCCAAAGTTCCTTCCGAACCTGCAAGAAGTTTGCAAAAATTAAATTTCTTTTTGCTTTTGCTGAAAATTTCATTGTCAGATAATAAATCGAGAGCATAGCCGGTATTTCTTCGCATAATTTCCTTGTCGGGAAATTGTTTTTCAATTTCTTTTTGAATTCCCTTATCGGAAAGAATTTTATAAATTTTTTGGTATATTTTTCCTTCAAGATTTTGAAGTTTTAATTTTTCGAAAAATTCATTTTTTGAAAGCTCCCCGAAAACAACTTCCTCCCCGTTACTGAGGATTGCTTTTATAGAATGCGTGTAGTCTCTTGTGCTGCCGTAAATTACGGAATGTAGTCCGCAAGCATTGTTTCCTGCCATTCCGCCGATGGTGCAACGGTTTGCCGTAGAGGTTTCCGGTCCGAAAAATAAGCCGTGACGTTTCAAATAGTTATTCAAGTCTGTTAAAATCACACCCGGTTGAACGGTAACAAGTTTATTTTCAACATCAAGATGCAAAATTTTATTCATATATTTTGAAACATCAACCACAATCCCGTTTCCGGTAACTTGTCCCGCAAGGGAAGTTCCTGCTCCGCGAGGAATGATACTTATATTGTCGGCACAACTTTGGGCTATCCCGGCAATATAGGAGTTAACAAAAGAAATAATTTGCTTAATATCCTCAATATCCTTCGGAAAAGTAACTGCCGAAGGTTTTTCTTTATATGCGGAAGCATCAGTTGAATATATTATTCGGTGGGTTTGGTCGAAGTGTACTTCTCCTTTGAGCCCGGAATGTAATATTTTTAATTTTTGCTCCATTTCTTTTTAAAACCAAGACCTGCCAAGCTTTCATTTTCTGACAGGTCTTATAATTCTTATATGTGTACTATACTTTCTCCGTAGGAACGGCATCAATATTTTCAATATTTCCGTTATTAAACCCGTGCGGACAAGGAACAATCCCATTTTTTTTTGTATAGCAACTGTTTACAGATAATATTCCGAAAATAAACAATAAAACAAAGAGGTACGATACTTTTTTTTTCATAATTATATTATGTTTAAGTTGTTAAAATTGTAAAGATAGTAATTGTAAAAAAAATAACTCAATTTAATTTGAAAATTTGTTTCCCGAATGAAAAAAATATTTATATTTGCACACAATTTAGAATGGTTCTAAATAACTTAAGTTTTATGGGAAAAGACGATAAAATAATAAATGAACTGAAAGAAAAAGAATACAAAGCCGGCTTTGTTACTGATATAGAAATGGATGTCTTTCCTGTCGGGTTAGATGAAGATGTAATAAGAGCCATTTCAAAAAAGAAAGAAGAACCGGAATTTATGCTTGCGTTCAGATTAAAGGCGTTTGAATATTGGAAAAAACAAAAAGAACCCGATTGGGCTTTACTAAACTATACTAAGCCAGATTTTCAAGGCATTAGTTATTTTGCAACACCAAAAAATACGCCGAAATATAACAGTTTAGACGAAGTTGACCCGGAAATAATTGAAACTTTTAATAAACTCGGTGTTCCGCTTGAAGAGCAAAAGATACTTTCAGGTGTTGCTGTTGATGTTGTTATGGACAGCGTTTCAGTTCACACAACTTTCCAAAAAACCTTAGGAGAACTCGGCATTATATTTTGCTCAATAAGTGAAGCAATTCGAGAGCATCCGGATTTAATAAAAAAATATTTAGCTACGGTTGTCCCCGCAAGAGATAATTTTTATGCAGCTCTAAATTCCGCAGTTTTTACTGACGGTTCTTTTGCATACATCCCGAAAGGTGTAAGATGTCCCGTTGAGCTTTCGACATATTTTCGTATAAACCAGGCAAATACAGGGCAGTTTGAAAGAACATTGGTAATTGCCGATGAAGGAAGCTATGTAAGTTACCTTGAAGGGTGCACGGCTCCTCAAAGAGATGAAAACCAACTTCATGCCGCTGTTGTTGAACTTATTGCCATGAAAGATGCCGAAATAAAATATTCGACCGTCCAAAATTGGTATCCCGGAAATAAAGAAGGAAAAGGAGGAATTTATAATTTCGTAACCAAAAGAGGAATTTGCAAAGGAGATAACTCAAAAATATCATGGACACAGGTTGAAACCGGCTCTGCAGTTACATGGAAATATCCGAGTACGATTCTTAAAGGAAATCATTCCGTAAGTGAATTTTATTCCGTTGCCGTTACAAACAATCATCAACAGGCTGATACCGGCACAAAAATGATTCATGTAGGCAGAAATACAAAAAGTACAATTATCTCAAAAGGAATATCTTTGGGGAAAAGCAATAATACATACAGAGGCTTGGTTGATATTAAAAAAACGGCAAGTAATGCCAGAAACTATTCGCAGTGTGATTCTTTGTTGATAGGAGATAAATGCGGAGCACATACATTTCCGTATATAAATGTTGATAATTCAACCGCAATTGTTGAGCATGAAGCAACAACATCAAAAATTGCGGAAGACCAAATTTTTTACTGTAATCAAAGGGGCTTAGATACAGAGAGTTCTATAAGTTTAATCGTAAACGGGTTTGCAAAAGAAGTCTTAAATAAGCTGCCGATGGAGTTTGCAACAGAAGCAAAAAAGTTGTTATCATTAACTCTTGAAGGAAGTGTAGGGTGAAAATTATGAAAAAATTTACATACATATTATTTTTAAACTTGCTTTTACAAACACTCTCTTTTTCGCAAGAAGAAAAATGGGAAACTCAAAATTATATCGGTTTTCATGTAAGCGGTATTACAAGTACTGTTTTCATAATCTACAACGACCCAAGTATACAAGTAAACGTAGGGAACCCTTATCTGAATTCTTTTTCAGGCGGCCTTTCTTTTAAAAACTTTTCAGAAAAGCTTGTAGGCTTATCTGTTGACTTAAAGTATATTTCAAAAGGGGGTTACGCAGAACTGTCATATAACGCAGAGAGTGTCGCTATTACTCCGGTTTTGTTCAGGTATATTCCGAAATATCTCGAATTGTCGCCCTTAATGAATATCAGAACAGGAAAAAAGAAAAGCCACATAAACTTTTATGCAGGCCCTCACATTTCTTGGTTATTGAGTGACAATATTGAATTCGCCACCGGAACAGAAACATATAAAAACACAGCAGATACAAAATTTGAATTCGGTTTGGATGCCGGAGTCGGTTACAGTTTTGATTTAAAAAAGAGTTTTGTTGAGTTACGGTTTTTGTACAGTCACGGGTTGTCAAACATTTTTGACCCCGAAACAACAAACAGCAATTATTGGTTTGTCCAAAATCAAGTATTTTCCGCAAACCTTGCTTATTATTACAAATTATAACCTAGTGAATTATTATTATGCTTAAAATAACAAATTTAAAAGCCGAAATAAACGGCAAAGAAATATTAAAGGGAATTAATTTAGAAATAAAAGCCGGCGAAGTTCATGCAATTATGGGGCCTAACGGTTCCGGAAAAAGCACACTTGCTTCTGTCCTTGCAGGAAGAGATATTTTTAAAGTTACCGGAGGTAAGCTTGTGTTTAAAGGAAAAAACTTATTGGACTTATTACCCGAAGAACGCTCAAGGGAGGGAATATTTTTAGCTTTTCAATATCCGGTTGAAATACCGGGCGTAAGCATCACAAATTTTATGCGAGCCGCTCTTGACGAACAAAGAATACATAAAGGATTAAAACCTATGCCGGCATCAGAATTTCTAACTTATATGAAAGAAAAAAAAGCATTAGTCGAAATGGATGCAAAACTTGACGGAAGGGCTGTTAATGAAGGTTTTTCCGGCGGAGAAAAGAAAAAAAATGAAGTTTTTCAAATGGCAATGCTCAAACCTGATTTGTCTATTTTGGATGAAACTGATTCGGGTTTAGATATTGATGCATTACGAATTGTCGCAAACGGGGTAAACAAACTCAAAACAAAAGATAATGCAAGCATTGTAATTACACATTATCAAAGGTTATTAGATTTTATTGTTCCGGATTTTGTTCATGTTTTATACGACGGCAAAATTGTAAAATCCGGAGGTAAAGAACTTGCATTAGAGTTGGAAGAAATCGGTTATGATAAAATAAAAAGTGATGCTGATAATAAATAAAACAAGCACGGATGATTAACTTGGAAGAAAAAAAGAAAGAACTATTAAATCTGTTAAAAACCGAAAATGCGTTTTTGTCTTCTGAAAAACTGTCGGATTGTATTAATGAAATTAACCAAACAAAAATACCTGACAGCAAGACGGAGGAATGGAAGAGTACAGACCTAAAACGCATTTTTAAGCACGGTTTTGTTCTCGGGAAAAAGAAACCGGTACCGGATGAATTTGTTGAAACATTTTCATTCTACGGCTTAAATGCAGACAGACTTGTTTTTGTAAACGGATATTTTATTCAGGAAAAATCTAAAATTTCACAATCAACGAATGATATATTTATTGGTTCGTTAAAAGATGCAAAAGGAAAATATAAAAAGCTGATTCAAGATAAATATTGCTCAACAAACTTACAAAAAAACAACTTTTTTGCAGCAATTAACTCGGTTTATGCACAAGACGGGGCTTTTATTTACATTCCTGATAATGTTGTAATAGAGAATCCTATACATCTTGTAAACTTTATTCACGGTGATAATCAAAAAGTTTTTTCTCAAACAAGAAATTTAATTATTACAGGAACACATACAAAAGTTAAAATAATAAGTTCATACCATTCATTTTCAGAAGATTTCACACTAAACAATGTTGTAACCGAAATTATTTGCGGAGAAAACTCATCGACAGAATTTTATATGTTTGAGGGAGAAGGAAACTTTGCAAGTCATATAAACAACACATTTATTAATCAAAACACAAACAGCATTTTTAAATCTAATACCGCAAGTTTATGCGGAACATTAGTCAGAAACGAAATACATGTTGATTTTCTCGGAGAAAATTGCGAAACAGATTTAAAAGGTGTTTACTTTCCCGACAAAGAACAACACTTTGACAATTATATAAACATCAAACATTCAAAACCTAATTGTAAAAGCAATCAACTTTACAAAGGGATTATTGACAATAAAGCAAAGTCTGTTTTTACAGGAAAAGTTTTTGTTGCTCCCGATGCTCAAAAAACGGATGCAACACAGTCAAATAAAAACTTGCTTTTAACGGATAATGCAACAGCACACAGCCGTCCGCAACTTGAAATATATGCCGATGACGTAAGTTGTGCTCACGGCTCCACAATAGGACAACTTGACAAAGAAGCCCTTTTTTATATGCAAACGAGAGGAATTCCTGAAAAAAAAGCTAAAATATTGCTAATGTCTGCATTTACGGCAGATGTTCTTGATGATATTTCCGTTAAACCATACCAAGATTTTGTAAGCTATCTGGTAAACAAGAGATTAAAAGGTCAAAAAACCGAAGGTCTCTGCTCTTTGAAAATTTGCCCGATTTGTTAAACTCTAAAACCTTACAATGATAAACATTGCTAAAATAAAATCTGACTTTCCGATATTACAACAAAAAATATACGGCAAAGATTTGGTGTACCTTGACAGCGGAGCAACAACACAAAAACCGGTTCAAGTTATTGAAAAAATCAAACAGGTTTATTCCGAGATAAACTCAAATATTCATCGAGGTGTGCATCTTCTGAGCAATAAATCTACCGAAGAATACGAAAATGCAAGGAAAACAGTTAAAGAATTCATTAATGCAAAAAGCACGAAGGAGGTTATATTTACGAAAGGGACAACAGAAGCAATAAATCTTGTTGCTTTTTCATTCGGAGAACTGTTTGTAAATGAGGCTGATGAAATTCTAATTGCAGAAACAGAGCATCATTCAAACATTGTTCCTTGGCAAATGATGTGCAAAAGAAAAAAAGGAAAACTTAAAGTTATTCCGGCAAAAGAAAACGGAGAGTTCGATATTGAAAAATTTAAAGCATTATTAAATCCCAAAACAAAACTTGTAGCAGTTGCTCACGTTTCCAACTCTTTGGGAATAATAAATCCGATAGAAGAAATTATTGACGAAGCACATAAGTTCGGAGCAAAAGTTTTAATTGACGGAGCACAAGCCGTACAACATTTAAAAGTTAATGTTCAAAAATTAAATTGTGATTTTTATGCTTTTTCCGGTCATAAAATTTATGCCGAAACCGGAATAGGTGTTTTATACGGAAAAGAAGATATATTAGAAAAACTTCCGCCCTATCAAGGTGGCGGAGATATGATAAAAACCGTTTCTTTTGAAAAAACAGAGTATGCAGATTTACCCTTAAAGTTTGAAGCCGGAACAGCAAACTATGTAGGAGCAATCAGCATGAGTGAAGCAATAAAATATATAAATAACATCGGATTAAGCGAAATTCAAAAGCATGAAACCGATTTGCTTAACTATGCAACAGAAAAACTTTCAGAAATTGACGGTTTAAAAATAATAGGAAAATCAAAACATAAAACATCTGCGATTTCATTTACATTGAAAAACATTCACCATTATGATGCCGGATTAATCCTTGACAAACTCGGCATTGCTGTAAGAACCGGCACACATTGTGCAGAACCTGCAATGAAACATTTCGGAATTACGGGAACAATAAGGGCAAGTTTTGCAATGTATAATACCAAAGAAGATGTTGACAAATTAATTGCCGGAATTAATAAAGTAAAAATAATGTTATCTTAAAAAAATGACGATACAAGAAGCACAAAACCAAATAATCGAAGAGTTTGCAATGTTTGACGAATGGATGGACAAATACGAATACATCATAGAACTCGGAAACAATTTAGAAGAATTTGGCGAAAAAAACAAAACACCGTCAAATTTAATTCAGGGGTGCCAATCAAGAGTCTGGTTAAACGGAGAAATGGAAAACGGAAAAATTATCTTTACGGCAGACAGTGATGCAATAATAACAAAAGGAATTATTGCTTTATTAGTCAAAATTTTAAGTAACAGAACACCCGAAGAAGTTATGAATGCAAATTTGTTTTTTATAGAAAAAATCGGACTTAGAGAAAATCTTTCCCCGACAAGGGCAAACGGCTTAGTTTCAATGATTAAAAACATGAAAGCATACGGTTTGGCATTTAATTCAATGATAAAATAAAAAATTAATATATTTGCACGTTAAGTATATTTATTAAAACAACATAAAACAGAATCTGATATGAAAAAAACAGCAATTTTATTAAGCCTTTTAATAACCCTTTCTTTCTCTTGTGATAAACGGTATAAGTTTTATGCATTTTACATCGAAAAAACCGTTGATGTTGAATTTGCAGCAGGAACAGTTGGTGATTTTGATTTAACACAAAGCGTAGAGATTTATATTGACAACTTACTGACCAAAGAAGGAACAGAAGCAGAACTTATTGAAGAGGTAACAATTGAAGAGGCAAGCTTATCGGAAAATAATTTTAATCGGTTTAATTCATTGGAACTATTTATATCTGCTGACGGCTTAACCGAAATTCCGTTAGCCAAAAGCGATACAACAAATTTATATGAAAGTAAAGTTTTACTAAATGGATCAAAAGAAAAAATGGATGAATACATTAAAGCTTCTACATTTAGTATAAAAACGACAGGTCAGTTGTCAAGCAGCGAAGCTCAAACTTTTAAAATTCCTGTTTACCTGAGATTTTTAGTTAAAACATATGTAAAATAAAATAATTGAAGATGGAGAAAGATATATTGCAGACAGAGAAAGAAATATTTAATGTATTAAAAACAATTTTCGACCCTGAAATTCCTGTTAATATCTATGATTTAGGATTAATATATGATGTTGAAGTTGATGAATACGATAATGTTGATGTTACAATGACTTTAACGGCTCCGAATTGTCCGGTAGCCGATAATATTTTAAAAGAGGTAAGAGATAAGGTGTCCGATATCGAAGGGACTAACAAAGTTCATGTCGAACTAACATTTGATCCGCCTTGGGATAAAACAATGATGTCTGAACAAGCAAAATTAGAACTCGGGTTTTTGTAATTTGAATAGTACAAAAAAAAATACAGAACTAATTAAAGCTGAGGCAAAACGTCTCGGCTTTTTTGCATGCGGAATTTCAAAATCCCGTTTTCTCGAAGAAGAAGCAAAACATCTGGAAAATTGGTTGAAATCCGGAATGAACGGAACAATGTCCTATATGGAAAATTATTTTGACAAAAGGCTTGATCCGACAAAGTTAGTTCCGGGCTCAAAATCAGTAATCTCATTATTACTTCCGTATTATCCGAAGAAGCTTCAAAAACACAAAGGTGCACCGGTAATTTCAAAATATGCATACGGAGAAGATTATCATTTTGTTTTAAAAGATAAGATGAAAGATTTAATGATTTTTATCCGTCAAAAAATTGGTAAAATTTCCGGAAGAGCATTTACCGACAGTGCTCCGGTTATGGATAAAAAGTGGGCAGAATTATCCGGAATTGCATGGCGAGGGAAACATTCAAATATGCTTACAAAACACGGTTCTTTTTTCTTTATCGGAGAACTAATTATTGATGTTGAATTAGAATATGACAAACCAATGAACTCATACTGCGGAACTTGCACCCTTTGTATTGATGCATGCCCCACAAATGCAATCGAAGAGCCTTATGTAGTAAATGCAAACAAGTGTATTTCATATTTAACAATAGAATTTAAAGAAAATTTACCCGAAGAGCTGAAAAATAAATTTAATAACAGAGTTTTCGGCTGTGATATTTGCCAAGATGTTTGTCCTCATAACCGAAAGCCGTTGTTTCATAATGAAGAACGATTTATTCCTCATCCGAATTTACTTGAAATGACAAAAACCGAATGGCATGAAATAACAGAAGATGTTTTCAGGAAGATATTTAAAAAATCAGCAGTTAAACGAACAAAATTTAAAGGATTTAAAAGAAACTTAGATTTCGTTAAGCAATAAACTTATGTTATTTTTGTTAAATATTTTAAACAGAATTAAAAATGAAACGAAAAATATTAATAACAGGAGCAAGCAAAGGAATAGGTCGAGCCGAAGCCGTAAGGTTAGCAAAAAACAATGAACTGTATTTACATGCTTCAAAATTATCCTCTTTTAAAAAAGGTATAAGCAATGCTCATTATTTCGGGTATGATTTTTCTAAAACAGAATCGGTAAATCCTTTTATTGATGAGTTAAAACAAAAAACAGACTCTCTTGATGTTTTTGTAAGTAACGCAGGAGTAATGGTTCTTGAAAGTTTTTCAAAGTTTAAAGACGAAGAAATAAGTCGTTTGATTACCTTAAACCTTCATTCTCACCTTTTGTTAACGAAAAAACTGATTCCTCTTTTACTTAAAAGCGACAACCCGCACATTGTGTTTATGTCATCAATGTCTGCCAAAAGCAAAATAGAAGGAGAGTCGGTATATGCGGCAACAAAAGCAGGTATTATGCAATTTGCTCACGTTTTAAGAAACGAACTTGCCGGAAAAATAAGGGTGTCAACAATACACTCTTGGGGTGTAAATACTTGGGGAGACCCGGAAGGCTCACCGATTTTAGTTCCTGAAAATGTTGCTGAAACTCTTGAGTTTATCATATCTCGCGAAAGACCTTTTGTAATAGAATCAATAGATTTAAGCCACGAAATGCAATGGAAGGGCTCTTCTGCTCCGTGGTCACCAAAAAAAAATTAACTTTTGTATGAAACAGATTTCATTTATTTTTCTCTTATCGGCAATTTTAATTTCTTCTTGCAAAAACAACAGCAAATATAATGTTGATATTTCAGACATTAATGTCGAAATAAAAGTAATGCGATTTGAAAAAGATTTGTTTAAATTTAATCTTGACAGTGCTGATTTTTATGTTAACGAATATGAGCAAAAATACGGAGAGTTCTTTAAGCTGTATAATAGTCAGGTAATTGGAACGGGAGATTCCGAAGATGAATATTATGCACAAAACTTAAATGAATTTCTCAGATATTGGAAGCCGAAAGAAATTAATATTATTATTGAAAATGAATTTTCGGATTTTGAAAAAGATCAACTTCCTGTAATTGAAGAAACGTTTAAATATTATAAATACTATTTTCCCGAAAATCATGTTCCGGAACTGATTACATATTTTTCTTCATTCGGATATTCGGTTGTAATGCTTGACAGCACTGTCGGTTTGGGTTTAGATAAATATTTGGGGTTGCACAATTCAGATGTGTATGATAAAGTCGGTTACAGCAGGTACCAAAAGAGGCGAATGATAAAAGAAATGATTCCCGTTGATATAATGCGTTTAATGGCTGAGTCAGATTATCCTTACGACCCGGAAGAATCCGACAACTTTTTAGATAACATCATCTATGAAGGAAAGATGCAATATTATTTAAATTGTATGCTCCCAAAAACTGCCGATACGTTAAAGTGGCGTTATACCAAAAAACAACTTGCATGGGCAACAAAACACGAACAAAAAATTTGGAATTATATTGCAGAACGAAAGTTGCTTTTTTCAACCGATAAGTTGGAAATTCGCAAATTTACGGGAGAAGGACCGTACACCTCTGTTTTTACTGACATTTCGGCTCCGAGGGCAGGAGCATTTATTGGCTATAAAATAGTTGAAAGTTATATGAAACACAATTTCCAAACCGGCTTAAAAGAACTTTTAGAGGAAAAAGATGCTCGAAAAATTTTATCGGGAGCGAAATACAGTCCGTAAAACAAACAGATATAACGACTTTAATTGTTTCTGTGTATTTATTAAATTAACTGAACAACACAATGTTTGTAAAACAGCTATTCGACAATTACGAACTTTATAAAGAAAAAAGTTTAGCCCACAGAAGGATTAAACATAAAGATATTTTACCCTTGGTTTTAAAAAGAAGCTCTGTTTTTAAAGTTCAAGAAGTCGGAAAATCATTCGAGGGCAGAGAAATTTTTGTTTTGAAAACAGGAACGGGTAAGACAAAGGTTATGTTGTGGTCGCAAATGCACGGCAACGAACCTACCGCAACTCAAACTCTTTTTGATATCTTTAACCTTTTTGAAAAACCGAAAAGTTTACAAACAGAGATAAATGAAATATTAAAAGCCTGTACATTGTATTTTATTCCGATGCTTAACCCCGACGGGGCAGAACAATTTAAAAGAAGGAATGCTCAAGATATTGATATTAACCGAGATGCGTTACGACTTGCAGCACCGGAAAGTAATATATTAATGAACTTAAGAGATAAGCTTAATGCTGATTTCGGTTTTAATTTGCATGACCAAGATATTTGGTATTCTGCCGGAAATACAAAAAACCCGGCAACACTGTCTTTTTTGGCACCAACTTTCAATACAGCAAAAGATATTGATGAGAAAAGAAAAAAATCAATGCAATTAATTGTGTCAATAAATAATATGTTGCAAGAATTTATACCCGGTCAAACAGCAAAATATGATGACACATTTATGCCGACCGCTTTCGGAGACAATATTCAAAAAAGAGGTACGAGTACAATCCTGATAGAGTCCGGCGGTTATAAAAATGACGTTGAAAAGCAATTTGTGCGGAAGTTAAATTTTATAAGTATTTTGCATGCACTAAAACAAATTGCAAATAAATCATTTCATAAAGAGAGGGTTTCTTTATATGATAAAATCCCGTTCAATAAAAAAAACAAACTCTTCGATTTTATATTACGAAACACAACGATTTCCGGAAAATTCGGAGAATATAATGCCGACATAGGAATAAGGAGCCGAAGTTTAATTGAGAAAGATATTTTTACCGTTGATGACATAGGAGATTTATCTCAAAACAATGCTTTTTATGAGGTTGATTTAAAGAAAAAGAAAATACAACAAATAAAAATCGGGGCAAATGCACAAAAATTAATTGGTGCCTTTTTTACGAAGTAGGGCTTTTTTCTTCTGTACCCTTATTCATTTCTTCTAAATTATCTTTATATTTTTTTCCGTATTGATCCCAAATCAGTATAAACAAACCCGTAAGTAAAGGTCCGGCAAGAAAACCGATAACACCCAGCCATAACAAACCGCCCAAACTTGCAATAAGAGCAATAGCTGTGTGCATTCCGCTTCTGTTTGCATCAAGCCTGGGGCGAACAAGATTCTGATTAATTAAAATAACACCGGTTCCGGCACCGAGCAAAATAAATGCCGTTGTGTAATCTCCTAACAATAAGTGAATTAAAAATGCCGGCACCATAATGCTGTTTGTTCCTACAAGAGGAATTATTGATAAGCCTGCCATAATTATCCCCCAAAAAACAGGAGACGGAATTCCCAGCAGGGCAAATAAAATACCGCCGTATGTTCCTTCAATAATACCGAGCATAAAAGAGTTTATAACAATTGCATCCGTAACTTTTTCTATGTTATCCATTAGTTCTTTTTCGTCTTCATCTTTTAGGGGAATTAAATATTGAAGCCGTTCCAACAACTTATCTCCGTCGGCAAACATAAAATACAGCAAAAACAGTAAAATAAACACATGAATAAGTGTGTATGTTAATCCGGTAAATGTTTTTTCAAGAATTACAACAGCCCATTCTGTTGCTGTTGAAACAAGCTCATCAAGTTTATCCTCAAAATCTGAGAACTTCATTTTATTAATATGTTCTCCGAGAAGCGGAACATCTGCAAATCGGGCTTTAATAGTTTCTTCCGTAAGCTGTTCTTTTATAGCCGGCCATTGGTTTTTTATTTTGGTGTAGTTTTCTCCGGCTTCGTTTGCAACAATAAAACCTATAAACATAAGCGGAATTACAATTGTGAAAAAAACCATAATTGTGGTTAATCCCGCTGCTTTTTTAGTATTTCCGTTAAATTTTTTTCTGAACCAACGAAATGGTCTTTTAAAAAGAATTACCAAAATCAAAGCTAAAAAGCTGTCTCCGATAAAAGGTAAAAATATGTTATAAAAGGCAACAGAAAGTGCTATCAGAATTAAAAAAAAGAATACTTCTTGAAGAGAAAAACTTAGTTTATTTCGCATTATTTCTCAATTTTATATGTTTTAACAGAAATTATATTTGTTATTTCAATAGGCCAAGTAAAAGCGGATTCGGAACTTTCAGAATACTTCATTCCTGCAGTTCCTTTTATGTGTTGTGTTGCATACGATTCTTTTACCATGCATGAATTTTTAAACAAAGTGTATGTTCCGGCTGATTTTCCCTCCATATCATAATTAAGAAAGATGCCGTTGGTGTTTAAACCGTCATTTTTATCGGTAAATATATTTGATGTGTGGTTTATGGTATATGTATCATTCGTTATTTCTTTAAGTGTGCAGATTGTATTATAAACTTTCAAGATATTAACCTTTATTGTATCACTTGTTTTCCAGCTTTCTTTTTCTTGTACGCTTTTTATCGGAAATTTTGAAACCGGAGATATTCTTTTTATCATTTCTTCTCCGAACCGTTTTTTAAGCATTGTTTTTGAACTTTCATCGAGTTCGTTAACCGAATCAAGTTTAAAAACATTATTTAAGCTGTCAATTTTCAATATTTCGCCTCTTGCGTTTATTTCAACATAAAAACTTTTATTGATTATTGTTGACAAATAATAGCTTAGCGGAGAATCTTCAACAATACTGTCGGAATCAAATACAGAAACATTATCTTGGTTTTCAATTTCGGTTCGGATTCTTTTGTATGTAACTTTAATGTGGTAGGTGCTGTCATTGGGGTTGGCATTTACAAAAAATAAATACGTGATAAAATCTTTCTTTTTAATTATCTCTTTTTGCCCCATAATAATCTGCTCGGTAAGAGATTCAATTTTATTTTCAACAATAAATGCGTCACCTTTTTTAAGCTTAAGTCGCAATTCTGTTTTGTTTTGCGAAACCCCGGCTATATATGCAAACAGAAGAAAGGTTAAAAAAAATTGTTTCATTAATTATTGGTTAATCTTTCAAATTTAATATAAAAAATCATTATACGGATAACGAATTTTATGAATCTTCACAACCTCTTTATAAATCTTGTCTTTTAAGGCTACAATGTTTTGTTTCTTTTTAGCAGAAATAAAAACAGAATCTTCTTCTTTTGCAAACCACATTTTTTTTAATTCATCAAGAGAGTAGTTTTCTTTTGTTACGAGGCTTAAATCGTCTTCGTCCTTTTTTGTATATTTGTAATTGTCAATTTTGTTGAAAACGGTAAATGTTTTTTTTGTTCCTGCCCCTATTTCTTTCAAAGTGTTGTTTACTACATCAATTTGCTCTTCAAAATTAGCATGCGAAATGTCAACAACATGAATTAAAAGGTCTGATTCTCGCACCTCATCGAGGGTAGATTTAAATGATTCTATTAAATTATGGGGCAATTTTCTGATAAATCCTACGGTATCGGCAATTAAAAACGGTAAATTTTCTATTACTACTTTTCTTACGGTTGTGTCAAGTGTTGCAAAAAGTTTGTTTTCGGCAAAAATATCAGATTTGCTTAATAAATTTGTTAAGGTTGATTTTCCGACATTTGTATAGCCTACAATAGCAACTCTTACTAATTTCCCTCTGTTTTTTCTTTGAACTGCTTTTTGCTTATCTATTTTTTTTAACCGTCCTTTCAGAAGAGATATTTTATCTCGGACAATCCTTCGGTCAGTTTCAATTTCTTTTTCTCCCGGACCTCTTAGTCCAATCCCTCCTCTTTGTCTTTCAAGGTGTGTCCACATACCTCTTAATCGAGGCAATAAGTATTCATATTGTGCTAACTCAACCTGGGTTTTTGCATGTGATGTTCTTGCTCTGCTTGCAAAAATATCTAATATTAAATTTGTTCTGTCGAGAACTTTACAGTTTAATTCTTTTTCGATATTACGAAGTTGTGAGGGACTGAGTTCATCGTCAAAAATTATTGAATCAACCTTTTCTGCTTTAATGAAAGCTTTTATTTCAAGAAATTTACCGGACCCTACAAATGTTTTAGAGTCAGGAGTATTTCGTTTTTGCTTAAATTGTTTTTTTACGACCGCTCCGGCAGTATGTGCTAAAAATTCAAGTTCGTTTAGGTATTCCTGAACTTGTTCTTCTGTTTGTCCTTGGGTGATGATTCCGACTAATACGGCAGTTTCTTTTTCGTTTTTTTTCTTTGCTTTTTCAATCATCTTTTTTTGTAATTAACAAAAAACAGCCGGTTAGCGGCTGTTTTTATTTTAATTTCTTTTAAAATTATACCAAAGTTTAATTTAGTTTAAATGTTACCGGAAGAGAAAACCAAACATTCACTTTTCTTCCGTTCTGCACACCCGGCTTAAATCTTGCAAGTTTTTTTACAACTTTAATCGCTTCTTCGTCAAGAAGAGGGTCAACACCTTTTTGCAGTTCAACTTTCCCGACAGCTCCGGTTTTTGTTACTTCAAACCTTAGATAAACTGTTCCTTGTATTCCGTTTTCTCTTGCAACAGCAGGGTAATTCACATTGCTTCCTATCCATCTTCTTAGTGCCATAATTCCTCCGGGGTATTCCGGCATGTTTTTTACAAATACAAAAATTTCATCGTCAACAACTTCTTCTTCATCAAGATTAATGTCTTCATCTTCATCAAAATCACTGAAGTCAAATTCGGTATCCGCAATGTCTTCGTTGTCTTCAACAATGTCAAACACTTCTAATGCTTGTTGTTGCTGTTGTTCCTGTGGTTGCTCGGGTTCAACTTCTTGGTCTTGTCTTGTAACATCCATCATTTCTTCTTCTTGTATGTTTTCTTCGTTACTGAAATCTTCAACCGTAGAAGGTGATTGCCATTGAAATGCAGAAACCAGAAGCCCGAGGCTGATAATTAAACTTACAGCTAAAAATAATAGCTTATATCTTTCGAGATTTGCTTTCGGATTTTTTTTAATTTCCATTGTTTTGTGTTTTAAAAAGTTAATAAATGTTTTTGACATTAACTTTTGAGCGGCTCAAAGTTAACAATTTTTTATTTAAATAAAATTAATTTGTCTTAAGTTTAAAGGAAATGGGTATAGAAAACCAAACATTTACTTTGGCTCCGTTATGCATTCCGGGTTTAAATTTGGGTAGTTTTTTAATGACATCTGTTGATGCGTCTTCGAGCATTTCATCAACAACCCCTTTATTCATTATTTCAATTTTACCGACAGTTCCTTTTTTTGTTACTTCAAATCTAAGATAAACAGTTCCTTCAATGCCGTTTTCTCTTGCAACTGCCGGATAGTTTATATTTCTTGCAATAAATCGTTGCAATGCGGGGATTCCTCCCGGAGGTTCCGGCATTGTTGATGCGAAAACTAAGGGTGTGTTGTCGATTTCGTCCGGATAGTCGTCAATCGGAGGATTTCCCCAATCAATATCCGGACCTTCAATATTTGTTGTGTCAGGTATTACGTTTATTAAATCTGTAATAAAACTTTTGATAATCTGTTGTTTTGTTTCGGTTTTCGGTTTCGGTTTTTCTATTTCAGAGGTTGTTACGGTTGCGTGTATTTCTTCCGGAATCTCTCCCTCATTATTTGTATAACTTTCAACTAAAGCATCCGACTGCCATTTGAATGCTGATACAACAATTGCAATCGCAATTATTAATCCGATCGACAAAAACAATGTTTTTGTTTTTTCTAAATTTGCTTTTACGCTTTTTTTCTTTTCCATGACGTTTGATTTTGAGTATTAATAATTATGTTTCCTTGTTCCTTGTATGTATTTACTGATTTAAATTTTAATTACTTATAAATATTACCGGTAAAATTTGCTTACTTTCAACCGGCTTTCCGTTTGCTTCTGCCGGTTTCCAGTCGGGCATTGCATTAATCAGCCTTAATGCTTCTGTGTCAATTAAAGGATGAATGCTTCTTATAGTTTTTGCATCTTTTATTTTTCCGCTTTCATCAATTATAAAACTTACGTTTACTCTTCCTTGGATATTTTTTTTCTTTGCTTCTTCGGAATATTGCTTTTCTTTATCAAAATATTCTCGTAATGCTTTTTCGCCTCCCGTAAATTGTGCTTGTTTATTAATGTTTAAATTTAAATTACTTCGTTCTGTGTTTGAAAGTTCAATGTTATTCTTCGTATTTAAAAAGCTCATTTTACTCGGAACAGGAGGTTTGATGTCTCCGCTTTTAAACTTTTGTTTTTCAATTTCAAGATTTATTTGAGTAAATCCTGCAGGTTTTTCTTTTGTGTATGAACTTTTTGTTTCGAAAATGATTAAAACAATCAACAAAGATGCTATAATGCTTATTTGCAGCAGCAAGCCTCTTCCTTTTTCTAATTTGTTGATATGTTTTTTTCTGTTGTTCATTATTGATAAATGTTTTCGGGATTTTTATATTTGCCGTCTTTCATAAGTTTAATACTTACAGACGGGTACAATCTTAAATCTCCGGTTAACCCGATTATATCTCCTTTGTTAACTTTATCATTTTCTTTTATTGTTGTTTTGTATAAACCGATATATTCCACAATATCTCCTGTTTCCAATTCAATTATTATTGTTATTTCCGTTAAGCCGAATATGTCTTTTCTTTTAATATGTGATACCTTTCCGTTGCCTATTGCATAAACTTTTGAATAATCTTTTACTTCATATGTTGCCTCTTTATGAGAAATCGTGTATTGCAGGGCTTTATTAATGTTTTCTTCTTTCCCTCTCATAACTTCTCCGGGCAACATGTTTTCGAAAAACGGACTTATTAATTTATAATTTCCTTTTTCAAAGGGTGTGCAAAATTCTTTATTCGTTTTAGAGCCTGCAAGTACATACTCATTTGTTGTTGAGACAATTATCCACATTGCAAAAACCGTTGCCAATAAAACCGGTATTGAAATTGCAAAGCGAATTTTCCTTACTTTTTCTTTTTCGGGAAATGTTATCAGTTTAATTCTGCTCTTTATTTCATCTTTCGAAAAACTGCTTACTGAAATTGCATGAGAACAGTGGGTTGATAATTTTAAGATTAACCGAGAATAATCAGGAGCATTTTTGTTTCCGGTTAATTCATTATCAACAATAAATTCGTGTATTATTTTTATGTTTGCCGAAATTAATCTTGAAACAGGATTAAACCAGAATACGGCTCTGAAAATTTCGAAAATCAAATTATCAATTGTGTGTTTTTGTTTTGCATGTATTTTTTCATGTCTTAATATCTGATTTTTCTCCTCATCATTTAAAGTTTCAAAGTTTTTATTTACAAAAATATTATTGGAAAAACTAAATGCCGTATTTTCAGAATTTGTAAATATTAATGTAAAGCCTTTTTCTTTTATTTTCTTGCTGTTGCTTTTCAATCTTAAAACTGAAATAATGCTTCTTATAATAATAAACACATACCTTATAAACCCGGATAACCAAACAATAAAAAAGATTTCCTTTAGTGGGATATTCGACCAAAATGTTTTTGGATTATTTAAATAGCTGTTTTCAACATTAATCAACCCAAAGCTTTCACTCTTCGAAACACCTATTATACTATCAATTTTAAAAATGATTGCTTCGGAATTAAATATTGTCGGCAAAAGAGGAATAACAAAGCTTAATAATAAAAAAGCAAAGAAATAATACCTGCTCCAAACAAAATATGCTAATTTGAAATACAAATATCTGTAAAACAAGAAAAAGATACTTGTTAAAACAGAAACTTCGAGTATGTATATCAAAAAGTTTTGCATTTTATTTTTCGTTTTTATCAATTAGTTTCATCATTTCTTCAATATCTTTTTCGTCTAATTTGTTTTCTTGCACCATATAAGAAACCATTTTCTTGTAAGAGTTGTCAAAATAATCGGCTACAACGGTCTTAAATATTTGTTTTCTGTATCGTTTTTTTGAAATTTTCGGAGAATATTCATACGTATTCCCGTATTGTTTATATTTCAAAAATCTTTTTTTTTCTAAAATCCTGACAACCGAAGAAATTGTATTATAAGGAGGATTATCAGAGAGTTTTGCAATAATATCTTTTACAAATCCTTTTTTTATTTCCCAAAAAATTTGCATTATTTCTTCTTCTCTTTTTGTTAATGCTTCCATTTTTATTTGATTTAAATTGTTATTTTGATACAAAGCTACAACTTGTTTTTTAATTATGCAACTATTGTGCCAGTTAATTAACTTGAAAAGCAGTTGAAAAACTTGTGTTTGCGTTATTTCATTGTGTGTTGCGAGAAAAATGTTTTTAAAAAATTATGTAATCAAGAAGAAATGTGTATTTTTGCAAACCAAAAAGGGGCATTAACTCAGTCGGCTAGAGTGTCACGCTGGCAGCGTGGAAGTCATCGGTTCGAATCCGATATGCTCCACAAAGACCAAAATAATTTTATTTTCGGTCTTTATTTTTTTCGAGATACTAATAAATTCGCAAAATCGTAAAGCTCTTCTTTTTTTCCTGCTTGTAAAGGAACACTGTTTAAAGAATTAAGAGCCTTTTGATGAAGTTTTTTGATCTTTTGCTCTGTTGTAGTTTTAATGTTCAACTTATCATAAATTTTAATAACAACCGCGATTTTTTCTTTGTCATTTATTGACTTATTATTTATACGCTCAATAAGTTTTTTTGAAGTTTCCGAATCTGATTTTTCTAATGCATTGATCAACAAAAAGGTTTTTTTGCCGGTTAAAATGTCATTTCCGTTTTGCTTTCCGAATAAATTTTCATCAGCATAAACATCTAATAAATCATCTTGAATTTGAAATGCTAATCCTATACTTAATCCGAATTCATATAACAAATTTGCTTGCTTATCCGTTGCTCCTCCGCATATAGCTCCGGCTTTTAAAGATGCAGCAATTAAAACCGCCGTTTTCAATTTTATCATATTCAAATATTCCGGTTCCGAAACTTTTTTTTGTGTTTCAAAATCCATGTCATATTGCTGCCCTTCACACACCTGTAGAGCCGTATCGTTAAACACGGGGAAAACCTTTACAAAAAGTTCTGCCGGTAAATCTTTCAAAAAATCATACGCTTTAATCATCATTGCATCTCCCGAAAGTATTGCCGTATTCTTATTCCATTTTAAGTGAACAGTTTCTTTATTCCTTCTTATCGGAGAGTTATCCATAATATCATCATGCAATAATGTGAAGTTATGAAAAATCTCAAATGCCAATGCAACAGGTATTGCAATTTCAATCTTTTCCGAAAACATATTACATGCAGCCAAAGCTAATGCCGGTCTTATTCTTTTGCCGCCTGCATCAAGCATATATTTTATCGGAACATATAAATTTGAAGGGTTTTCACCAAAATTAAGACTGTTAATTTCTTGCGAAATCTTTTCTTGTAACTGATTTATAGTGTACATTTAAGAATTAGTTTATTTTTGCACTACAAAAGTAACAATAATGACCGAAATTTCTTTACAAAAACTCGCAGAAGTCGTTTCCGGAAAATTAATCGGCAAGTCCGAACAAGTCGTTTCCGAAATAATTACGGACAGCAGAAGTTTTGTTTCTTCTGAGAAATCAATCTTTTTTGCATTGAAAAGTAAACGAAATGACGGACATAAGTACATTAATGACTTATACAAAAGAGGAATGTCAAATTTTGTGGTTTCAGAATACCGCAATCAATTTAAAGAATTAACAAATGCACGCTTTATTATTGTTGATAATACTATGGATACTTTGCATAAATTGGCAAAATATTACAGAGACACCTTTAATTCTGAAGTTCTTGCTGTTATCGGCAGTAACGGAAAAACTATCGTAAAAGAATGGTTGTATCAATTGTTACATGATGAAATTAACATTGTAAGAAGTCCGAAAAGTTATAATTCTCAACTCGGAGTTCCTTTGTCTTTATGCCTTTTAGAAAAAAAATATCAAACAGGAATTATTGAAGCCGGAATTTCGGAGCCGGACGAAATGGAAAACTTAGAAAAAATTATTAAACCTGATACGGTTATTTTTACTGCATTCGGAGAAGCACATCAAGAAAACTTTAAAAATCTTCAAGAAAAAGCAATTGAAAAACTTAAAATGTGCAAACATGCCGAAACTGTAATTTTTTCTCCGAACTTTCAAATTATTGCCGATTTAATTAAAAAAGATAAAAATTTTAACAATAAAAACCTTTTTACTTGGTCTTTAAAAAACAAAGCCGCTGATTTATTTGTTGAAAAAGTTGCAAAATCAGAAACAAATACAAATTTAACAGTCGTCTACAAAAACAAAGCAATAAAATACAAAATTCCTTTTATTGATGATGCGTCCGTTAAAAATTCATTGTCTTGTTTAAGCTATATTATTTCGCAAAATTTACTTAACGACAGCATATTAGAACGATTTTCTCATTTAGAACCGATTGAAATGAGGATTGAACAAAAACAAGGCATTAACAATTGTGTTTTAATAAATGATTCATATAATTCTGATATTAACTCATTGAAAATTGCTGTTGATTTATTAAAAAACCTTTCGAAGCACATGGATAAAACCATTATTTTATCAGATATCAACCAAAGCGGAATGTCTGATAAAGATCTTTATGAAACAGTTTCAAAAATTATAAAAAATAATAATATTAACCGTTTTATCGGGATCGGAGAAAAAATAAGTGCTCACAAAGACTTTTTTAACGAAAAAATTAATTCTTCTTTTTATACATCAACTAAAGATTTTTTGAAAGACGATTTCATAAAATTATTTCAAAATGAGGTAATATTATTAAAAGGTTCCAGAGTTTTTAAATTTGAAAAAATTTCAGAGGCATTAGAGTTAAAAAAACACCGAACCGTACTGGAAATTAACTTAGAAGCCCTCACACATAACTTTAATTATTACAAATCCTTACTTCCGCCCGGAACCAAAACTATGGTAATGGTAAAAGCATTATCGTACGGCAGCGGAACATCTAAAATTTCCGAATTATTACAATACCACCAAGTTGATTATCTCGGAGTTGCCATTGCCGATGAGGGCGTCAGCTTAAGAAAAGCCGGTATCACAACTAAAATTATGGTAATGAATCCGGACGAAAACAGCATTTCGGATATTATTGACTATAAATTAGAACCGGAAATATACAGTTTCAATATTTTAGAAACATTTTTAAATAAATTAAAAGATTATTCCGGCATAAAATTACCGATACATATTAAAGTTGATACCGGAATGATGCGTCTCGGATTTTGTGATTTTGAAATTGATGCTCTGTTAAAAAAACTTCAAAATACCAAATTGCTTTTTGTGAAATCTGTTTTTTCACATCTTGCAGCATCAGATGAGCCTCAACATGATGAGTTTACAAACACACAAATTAATAAGTTTAAAGAAATCTGCAATAATTTTTCGGCAGGATTAAATTATAAGTTTATAAAACATATTGCAAATACATCGGGAATTGAACGATTTCCGAATGCTGTGTTTGATATGGTAAGAATAGGCATTGGACTATACGGTTTTAACGGTGCCGACAATGCAAACCTGATGAATGTCAGCACATTAAAAACAAGGATAATACAAATTAAAACCGTTCTTAAAAATGAAACCGTTGGTTACGGAAGAAAATGGATTGCAAAACGTAACAGTAAAATTGCTGTTATTCCTATCGGCTATGCAGACGGCTTAAGTAGAAAATTCAGTAACGAAACAGGAAGCGTTTTAATAAACAAACAAAAAGCAGTAATTATAGGTAATGTATGTATGGATATGTGTATGATTGATATTACCGACATTGATGCAAAAGAAAACGATGAGGTTATTATTTTCGGAGATGACTATCCGGCAAGTGAAATTGCAAAGAAACTAAATACGATTTCTTATGAGGTTATTACACGCGTTTCTGAACGAGTGAAAAGAATCTATTTGGGATAATTTAGGTTCCCTCTTTTCAGGGCAAACTCATACTTTTTTAATTGAAAACACTTTCAAAAATTGTCTTTTTTCTTATTAATTATTTGCATATTAGCCTGTTAGATAAACAGTTAAAAGGTATGAAAAAAGATAATAAACTAGTGGGCATTTTTGGCAGTACAGACGACCCCGGAAGCCATGTAAACCAACTTCACAAACTAAACGACATCCTCCTAATTGGCATAGTCTCAGTTATTTGCGGAGCTGAAACATGGAAGCAAATGGTAGAGTTTGCGAATTCAAAAGTGGGTTTTTTAAAAGAATTCCTAGAATTACCTAATGGAATTCCGTCAGAAGACACAATCAACAGATTATTTTCTTCAATTGACAGTTCTCAATTTGAAAGTTGTTTTATAGATTGGGTTAATTCAATATCAAATATATCAAAGGGGCAAGTTATTGCAATTGACGGAAAAGCATTAATAGGAGCTAAGTCAGAAGGAAAGAAATCTCCCGTACAACATGGTCAGTGCATGGGCAAATCAAAACAATTTAGTTTTAGGTCAAGTAAGAGTTAATGATAAATCAAATGAGATTACGGCAATACCGGAACTATTAGAAACATTACTAATTGAAGGCAATATTATAACGA